>JASHRR010000423.1 GCA_030037185.1 Xanthobacteraceae bacterium
GCGACGTAACCGGGGTTAGTCAACTCATTGAAACGATTGACCATGTGAGGCCGCAATCGGCTGTGGGATTTGCTCTTGTCGGGCCTTTCTACCGGGCCAACGCTCCGAAGCGCAAACAAGGCGAGTCTATTGCTAGCGACGACACGACAGGCGATCGGGTCCTTATCACCGGCCGGGTATTGGACTTGACCACCAACGCGCCCGTGGCGGGTGCGATGGTGGACGTGTGGCAAGCGGCCACAAATGGTTTGTACGAAAATCAGGACAAGAACCAACCTGACTACAACCTCCGCGGTAGATTTCGGGCCGACAAGGCTGGTGCTTTCCAACTGGAGGCGCTGCTGCCGACTCCATACCCCGTTCCTACAGATGGGCCGGTAGGCGAACTGATCAGACTCGCAAAACGACAATCCAACCGTCCAGCCCACATCCATTTCATTGTTTCGGCGCCGAAATACGAAACCCTTATCACTCAGGTCTTCCGGAAGGGGGACGATATTCTAGATGAGGATCCGGTTTTCTCGGCTGACGACAACTTGATCGGAGAGTTCCGCAAGGAAAACGGCCAATACCGTCTTCACTACGATTTCCAACTGAGACCGGGCGTCTCGACGATGCCGAAGGCGCCTATTCCGTAGGAGACGCCGGTGTCCGCAGACCCACGGAAAGCGTTCCTCGGGACGTGGCGCTTGGTCCACTCGGTCGAGTACGAGCCGGATGGGAAGCGGCACTACCCGTTCGGCGAGGACGCCATCGGCTACATCATGTATAGCGAGTCAGGCGTGATGGCCGTGCAGATCAGCAGGAGGGGGCGGCCAACAGTGGGGCTGAATCCGGTCGTCGGCAAGAAGGACTACTTGGCCTATTTTGGGCGTTACGAGTTGGATGTGCAAAACGCGGTGGTTCGCCATCTCCTTGAAGGAGAACTTTTTCCGGGCCATGCCGAGGACCTGGAACGAAAGTATCACTTTTTCGACGAGAAGCTTTCGCTCAAACCGCTGGATGGCACAAACCGAGAAATCCTATGGCAGCGAGTTTAAGGCGGTCTGGCCATGCGCGCATTGCAGTTTCGGGCTTTCGGCGATCCAGCCGCCCAGCTTGCTCTGGTCGACTTGCCGGACCCACAGGCGCGTAGCGGTTGGGCGGTCGTGCGGGTCCACGCTGCATCTGTGAACCCCAGCGATGTGAAGAACATTGCGGGGCAGATGGAAGGAACGGTGTTGCCGCGTGTTCCCGGCCGTGACTTTTGCGGTGTGGTCGAAGCTGGGCCGTCTGATTGGGTCGGAACGGAGGTCTGGGGTACCGGTGGTGATGCGGGCTTCACTCTGGACGGCAGCCATGCCGGACTGATTGCCGTCCCCGAATCCGCTCTCGCACGCAGGCCGGCCGCTCTTGATCAGGCCCAGGCAGCGTCCGTAGGACGTCGCTTTCGTGGTGGGTTGGATGGGGCTTGCCGATTACGGCGGGCTACAAAAGGGCGAGGATGTTGCTATCGTCGGCGTGTCGGGCGGGGTCGGCGGCGCGGTGGCGCAACTCGCCCGCGCGCTCGGTGCTCGGCGAGTCCTCGGCATCGATCGACGCCCGCCGGCCAGCGGTTCGCCTGCTGCCACCCGAATTGATGCCTACCTGCCTCTCGATGGGGATGTGGCGGCTGCGGTTAAGGCGCGAACGGCCGGTCGCGGTGCGGACGTGGTGTTCGATGCGGTCGGCGGCGTGATGTTTGAAACGGCTCTCAGCTGCCTTGCCCGTAAGGGGCGCCTGATCGAAATAGCCGCCACAGGCCGACGACGCGTCGAATTCGACCTGCTCGGCTTCGTCCACAACGAAAGCCGCGTCTTTGGTGCTGACAGCCGCAAGCTCGGTCTGGTCGAATCTGCCGCCATCCTTAACAAGCTCGCGCCGCTTTTCGACCAGGGCTCGCTCGAGGCGCCGCTGGTCCACTCGGTGCTGCCTCTGGACCGAGGCATCGAGGCTTATGAGGCGGTCGCGGCTGGCGCCGAGGCACGCATCGTGATTGAGCCATAGGGCACGAGCTATCGCCAGAGCACTGCGTCGTGGCGCCACGGTCATCCGAAAGCACGCGCCATGAACTCCAGCGGCATTGTTCTGTTGCTCTTCGTAAATGAGCCACGAGATGAGGACTCATATGGGCGACCACGATCCTGTTCGGCGGGCCTTCATCGTTGCAGCCGCTGCGTCAGGAGCCGCCGTCGCGACATCTGCGGTAGCCCAAACACAAACCGATGTCGAACCGCGGGTTCTCGACGGGCAACTTGTTCCGGAACCTGGCCCTAACAAGAGCGCCGGGCCAATTCGTCCTGGGCGGGGGAGTTCGCTTTCCGGAAAAGTCGCGGTGGTTACCGGTGCTGCGCGCGGTATCGGTCGCGCTATCGCGGTTGAAATGGCCGCGAATGGCGCGGACGTGATTGCGGTGGATATTGCCGCGCCGATTTCGACAGCTTCGGATGCGGTTCCAGCAACCCCCGAGGAACTTAACGAAACCGTCAGGCAAATCCAGGCATACGGCCGTCGGGGAGAGGCCGTGCGCGCCGACATTCGTGATATTGCCGCGCTTTGGCATGTTGCCGATCACGTCGAGCGTGAGTACGGGAAGATCGACGTGGTCGTCGCCGATGCGGCCATTCAGGGGTGGAAGCCGCTACTAGAAATGCAGGATTCCGATTGGCGCGATGTCATTGAAAATAACCTGAATGGTACCGCGAACACCGTGCGCGCGTTTGCTCCGAAAATGGTCGCGCGGCGCAAGGGCCGTTTCATCCTGCTTTCCTCCATGCAGGGAAAGCATGGGACGAAGGATGCAGCCAGCTATGCTGCGTCGAAATGGGGGATCTTGGGACT
>JASHRR010000424.1 GCA_030037185.1 Xanthobacteraceae bacterium
TCGAGCCCCTGGAATTCCATCGAAATCTTGACGTAGCCGCCCCCGATCAGGATCTGTTCGCCCCAATGCGGATTGAAAAGCGCTTGCGCGTAGAATTCGACAATCTTGGCGATGAGGCGGCGATAGGCGTCGTCGGAGGCCGCCTTGATTATCCCGAACACGCCGCCGAAGAATTCGGGCAGCGGGTGCGTGCGCAAGGTCACGCGGCTGACGACGCCGAACCCGCCGCCACCGCCTTTAAGCGCCCAGAAGAGGTCAGGATTCGAGCAGGCGTTGACGATTCTGACCTCGCCGTCGGCGGTCACAACTTCCGCCTCCAACAGGTTCGCGGCAGCCATCCCATAGGCCTTTGAAAAGCCGCCGAAGCCGCCGCCCAGAATCAGGCCCGTGACGCCGACGGTCAGGCAGCCGCCGCCCTGGACATAGCGCCCGCCTTTGGTCGTCACCTCGTTGTAGACATGTCCCCAGATCGCGCCCGCCTCGATCGACACGGCCGGTTGCGGCTCCGCGCGCCCTTCGCAGCCGGCGCCGACGAACGCGTCGTGCATGACGACCGAGTTCATACGGCGCGTCCAGACCAGCAGGGAGTCGGCGGCGTTGGACGTTCCCTGGTAGCTATGGCCTCCGCCCCTTACCACCAGCCGCAGATTGTTCGTCCTGGCGAAATTGACCGCCGCGACCACGTCGGCCGTTTCTTTGGCCGCGACCGCGTAGACGCTCGGCTTCGACGTCCAGGCGCCGACCCAACCGAGCGACTGCGTCAGCCCGACTTCGTCGCCGAGATAGTAGGGGTTTTTGAGCTCCTTGAATGTTTTTTCGCAGGCGGCACCGGAGGGCGCGTCAACGCAGGCAATAAGCGGGGACTGCACTTTCATGAGCCGCCCTTCCACCCCGCGGTTGAGCTCTTCCCACGCAGCGTCGGAGGGCCACCCGGGATCTCCCGGGCGGACGCGGCTGGCGGGACGAACAGATGCGGAAGCGCCAGGCGTCGGTGCGGCGCCAACGCCACGGATACCGGCGAAAAGCGAGGTCGCGGCGAGGCCTGCCAGCACATCACGTCGTCTCATTTTCGTTGTCCCCTTATTGATCGGTCGAAAATAGTGAATCGCCGCGACATTGCTCGACCCTCACCCGGCGGTCTTGCCGATTCCTCCGCATCACTTGATTGAATCTTGGAAACTCTGGCCGATTTTCAAAAAATGGCGAGCTACTTGGCGGTATGAGCCTGTCCAAACTCGCACCGATCGCGGCGAAATTCCGTCGGCGTCCGGCCGGTATGTGCCTTGAAAGCACGGTTGAAGGGGCCGATCGACCCAAAACCCGCGTCGAGTGCGATGGTCAGGATCGGAACGTGCTTCTGGCTCGGGTCAGCCAGTGCCAACATGGTTTCAGCGAGGCGGTAGCTGTTCACGAAGCTCGTAAAGTTGCGGTGACTGAGGCGTTGGTTGATCAGTCGGCGCAGCCGGTATTCTGGAATCCTCAGTCGGCTAGCGAGCATGGCGGCCCCGAGCCCCTCTTCGCGGTAAACGCGGTCATTCTCCATTAGCAATTGCAGGCGATCTAGCAGCGCGCGTTCCTCGCCATCAATGGCGGTCGATGGCACGTCCCTCGGCCTGCCGGTCGGGGCAACTGCCGGAACTTGCTTTAGTTCCAGCCCAGGGGGTATCTCCACGCGCAAACGCAGCAAGGCTGCCGCGAGCGCCAGAGCAAAAACGCCGCCGGCGCCGACGATGTCACGGATGCGCTCGCTTGCGGTAACGCCGGGCACGTTCAGCCCGACAATGAACGCTCCCGCCCCGACAGCCAGGATAAGCCGAAACCACCGCCGCCCCTCGATCAGATCTGCTTTGCGGCCGGCTAACGTCTGCAAAATCCCGACACCGACCAGCAGCAGCGCTGCAATTCGGACCGTATTCCAGGCCCGCATCCCGTCGGTGGCTATCGCCCATGATGCAAGCGCGGTCATGCCGCCGAAGGGTAGCCAGCGCCACCATTTCGGCACGAATGAATCATCGAAATTCGCGACCACCCACAGCTGGAATACCGCCGGTCCGGTATTGCTTAGAAGCCTAATCGGAACAATCCACGCTGGATTAAGGGCGGTAATGGGCGGGGCCGACTCGATCAGGTAGGCTATGGCGCACAGGTCGATCAGCACACTGTAGCGCGCCACGGGTGCGTGGCGAGCGTCGCGCCACCCAACAATTGCGAGCAACAGCAACAGTGCCATTGCCGCGCCACGCAAGCCTGCTTCGAGGACGGTCATCGATCGCTACATGTCTGCGCCTTCCCTACCACATTGTCCGCCGGTTTGGTGAGGCATTGTCGTCGAACATATGCGGTTCTAGGTCAGTTGCCGAGCCTGCCTTCCCTCCAGTGAGACCGCAGCAGGAAGTTCAGGAACGCCCCGGTCTTTCCCATCTTGCTCTGCGAAATCCCTTGTCGCTCGAATCCCCTCATTGAGCCGAAGTGCGTTTTCTAGGACCTCCAGCAATTGGCTTTGCTGACCCACGAGGCGGTCGAGCGACGCTCCGGCATGAGTCCGGTTGTGCCCGATGCCGACGTCAGTGAATGGCAGTATCCCAACGCCTTGCGTGATGCGCCCGTTCTACCATCGCTTCGCCTGGGCCTATGATCTGCTGCTGAACGAGCCGATCGGCGCTCGCATCGCCGCTATCGTTTCTCTACCTGGCAAGCGCGGGGCCGGGCCGTGCCACGAGGTACTGGATGCGGGCTGCGGTACGGGCCGGTATGCGTCCGAGCTTGGCGGTCGAGGCTTCCGCGTTTTGGGCTTTCAGCCGAAATGATCGAAGTCGCGCTAAAGCGACCGGTTGCCGCCAACCTCCGGTTCTCTGTAGCCAACCTCACTTCGTTCAAGCATCCGCCACAATTCCGGGCGATTCCCTGTCGTGGTGTGCTGAACGATTTCCTGACCGACGAAGATCGAGAGCGAGTAACACGTCAGTTTGCCGCGCTTCTGGCAGACGTCCGCGACTGGCTGAGAACCGTGGCGCGATACCGCGCTCGACCGAGAACAATTCAAGCGATTGACTTACCAAATGGAGGCCGATTGACCTTTCATATCAAAGCACAACGACGCTCGATCCGTGCGGGGACGGCGAGCGCCAACTCCGCCTTATCGCCGACAACGCTGCAGCTGCCGTCGCCACACTACGACGCGGACGCCCGCTACAAGTTCGTCAACAGGCACTAAACGTTGGGGCCTTACGCCCATGAGCAAATGGTCGGCAAACGCGTCCTGGAGGTAGTGGCGAAAAAGCCTGGGCGACCTTCGAGCTCCGGTGACGATCGCAACCGGGATCGAAATTTTGCCTAGGCTCTCCGGTGTAAAGACCGGGCGCCAAGCGCTTCCGGCGTACGTCGGAATCTGCCGGCGGCGGTTTGCACAGCGCGTCCGCCGCGGGTGTGCGACAGAACCCCTGGAGCCGCGTCGGCTCGGTGATGCCTCCGGCGACCGCGATGACGGTATAGCCGCCGAGCGAATGGCCGGCGGCGCCGGTATGCGCAGGATCAATCCGGCTGCCGAAGGTCTTGTCGTCGAGCACTGCACCGATGACCGCGCTGAGATCGACGGCTCGCAGCCACCAAAGCAAAAAACCCTCGACCGTGTAATCCTCCAGCGCGTTGTTGCCGGGATGGTTGACTGCGACGGCTATGAAGCTGTGCGCCGCGAGTATCGTGCCGAGCCTGCAAGCTCCGACGCTATGCTGCCGCTACCGTGGGACAGCGGAATGAGCGGACGCTCGTTGCGGCAATGTCTCTTGATCGCCGAGGCTGACGAGTTGGGCGACGCGCTAAGGTCGGTAGCTATCTCGGATACACCGGACGTGCTGCCGACGTAGTCGCAAGGGCAGCCCTTGAGCTATACCGCAAGCGCAGATTGGCGCAGGGGATTCCGACCCCTCACTCGTTTCGTGTCTCGCTAGAGTGCGCGCCGGTCGACGTAGGGTAAGGGAAACTGGAACCAGATGTCGGCAAGCGTCTTGTTGATACGTAACCGAGGTCTTTTTCAGGTGTGGGAGCCTTAGTCGGCAGTTTGATCGCAAAGAGGCAAACCCGCCCTCGCGCTCAAGCGCGTCAGCCGTGCTAGAGTGGGGATGACCACGCGGCTTGCCTGCGAACGGGCGCAGGCCGGGGCTCACATGGGTGGCCCAAGGATTCCGGGCGATCTCCAACGCCGGCCTGCGTGGCAGTTCCTGATCGGCTGGGAACCGCTTGACGCTAGCGCGCAACGCGCCGCTGTGCCCGGCGTCCGGCATGAGGCTGTCCGAACGCGGGGTGGCCGTTCTCGGTGCCGTTGATGCTCATCACGCTGTCGGCGCCGAACAGAAATAGTCTGGCGAGAGTTGAGCACTCTCGCAAAGGAGCTAAACCATGATAATGGGAGACATTCAGGCTCTCGACATCCAGATTCCACGCGAACTCCTCCAGTATTGGGGGTGGTTTCTGGTGTTTGGGATCGCATTGCTCCTGCTCGGTATCGCGGCCATTGTGCGGTCTGTTGCGGCCACGGTCGCTACGATGTTCTTTTTCGGGTGGCTCCTCATCATTGCTTCGGCCATCGAGGTCATCCAGGCCGTGATGGTTGGGCACTGGATAGGCTTCTTCCATCACCTGCTGGCCGCGATCCTCTTCGGCGTCATCGGTGTGATGCTCATTGCTAGGCCATTGATCAGCGCCGAGGCCCTGACCGTCGTGATGGCGGCGTTTTTCCTGATCGGCGGCCTGTTTCAGCTGATAGCCTCGTTTGCGGTTGCATTGCCTGGCTGGGGCTGGCAGGCGGCGGACGGGATCATTATGCTCGTGCTGGGCGGCCTCATTCTTGCGCAATGGCCCGCATCGGGCCTGTGGGTGATCGGTCTCTTTGTCGGGATCGATCTGATTTTCTATGGCTTCGCCTGGATCGCTCTCGCGGCCGGCCTGCGAACGGCGTGAATTGTCAGTCAAAATCGGCGCAGCCTTGATGCTGTCGTGCGAGAAGTGATGGCTGGCTTCGCCGGCTTCGCCTCTCCTCAACGAGGCGTAGCCCTGAAAGTGACCGAACAGGCGATCGATAGGTCTACAGCCTCCGGCAAGTGCTTCTTTGACGTTTAGGCGCATTTTGAGTTTGAAACGAATCTGCGCCGGGGGCGCCAGAAGGAGGGTACTCGAGGGCGAAGCCCAACGCAAAGGCCGCCCCGCTTCGATAGAGATGGCGAGGGTGCGCGAGATGAAAGCGCCAGGCGGTGCGTCGCGTCAGAGTGGATGGCCTGGCACTGCATAAATCGCAACGAGATGAGACATGGCTATTACTTCTGATGCACCCGCTGGGCACTGAAACCTTGGACGATATGATCAGGTCGAGCACCTGACGCGGTGATTATTTGATTCCTAACGGTTGATTGTTTGCCTGTCGATTGCGCTGTCTTCGCCAGCCCTCTCCGCGCAGTTTGGCCCCGCCGGAACACTATCGCATCGGTGCGTTGGATTGCTGCGTCGGGCGCGGCTGCGATCTCACCCCATGCGGTCGGCTCTTGATTCGCTGAACTTCGGCAGAGCCGGACCTTTGGCCAGTTGCCCAATGGCACGCGCGGCAAGAAGCACAAGGCATGGTAGGATAGCTTTGCTGTTACTGGGTTGAGGTCGAACAGCTGAAAGCACGGATGGCGTAGGCGCCACAAGCTTTATTTTTGATCGAAGGATTTTTTCAAACTGCCAACGGCGTGAGACGGCCCTTCGTATCGCAAGCCTCAACCCTCGAACTCTACTCTTCACCGCCGCCGCGATGGCCGATCAACTCGATCCGGCGCCAGCCACGACCGGCCCCTGGAACCGAAACGCCGTTTAGTGCTACTCGACATTGGCCTTCGCTCAAGCATGTGATTTGATGCAGCGAGATCGTCGGAGGCTCTACCATGGGATCATCTCTACGCCATCTACCTATCTACGCGACCCTGGGCATATTGCTGGTCGGCTGCGGACCGGCCTTCGGACAATCGGCTCCGTCGGGCTCGCCATCGTTTCAGGAGAGAATTAGAGACGTTGCGCGTGCACTTCAGAACCAGCCAGCTCTGAAGGACCTTTCTGAAGAAGAGCGAATCGACCGGGTTGAATTTGTCCTCGGTAACACACTTTTTATTTTGCTTCACGAGATGGGCCACGTCCACTTCAGCGAAATGCATTTCCCGGTGCTCGGACGGGAAGAGGACGAGGCCGATACTTTTGCGGCGATCACGATGCTCAAGATCGGCACTAGCTTTTCTCAGCGCGTGCTCGCCAATGCTTCACAGGGTTGGTTCTTGAGCGAGCGGCGCGATCAGCAAACGGGGGCCAAGCCACTGTACTACGACGAGCACGATCTCAATCCGCAGCGCGCCTACTGGATTGTCTGCCTGATGGTTGGCTCTGACCCGGCGAAATTCAAGAAACTTGCTGATGATGCCAAGATGCCGGAATCGCGCCAGCAGAGCTGTAAAGGGAACTACGCCAAGGCGTCGCGGTCGTGGGATATGGTCCTCGCGCCCTATCGCCGCACCCCTGACCAGCCAGAGACCAAGATCAACGTCCGCTATGGCGATGCCGAGGGAGCCTTCGGGATATTCGCCCGCGCGTTCCGAGCGATGCGGATGTTGGAAACCGTGGCCGAACGTTCCGCCTCCGGTTACGTATGGTCCGCGCCTTTCACTTTGGAAATGCGGAGCTGCGATGGTCCAAACGCCGGTTGGGACGATGAGACACGTACAGTCAAGATTTGCTACCAGCTGCCGTTCGATTTCGCCCAACTTTATCTCGCCTACGTCCAAGCGGCTCGGCCGCAGGCGACTGTCAATCAAAAGCCGAAGCGAAAACGAACATGAGTCGGCAAGGAAAATGGTTGCGGTGGGTATCTCAACGCGACCCTTCACTGCCTACGGTTTTGGAACCAGCATGTCGCCGTTTCTGGTCAAAGGACGGACTTGCAGCCCTGACGTATGAGTACGTGCCGGAAGGTTGACGCGCTGTCCGTTTTGAGCGGCACGCCAGCCTTGCTCGCCACGCGCGAAGGCGCAGAACGTCAGCTCTTGTATGAGGATCGGACGGATAGACGCGCAATGCTAAAGCCTCGTGTTTGGTCTCAGAGTGTGACCCGGAGCAGACCAAACCCAACCGGAGGACCAAGCCAACGCTCGACGCGAAATGACGATAAGCTTCATTGATTTCAGCGCATTACCGTCTTTGTAGCATGACCCGTCTTTGCCCTTTAGACTTTTTTCCAGGTCCGGCGATCCGTTTCTGCGGGCGGAGGCGTCTTGCATGCATCGGCCGCGTTGTGCTGCCGCCCCTGGCGTCTCCGACGTCAAACCAAGGAGCCTTCCGATGACCGCCAATATCGCAAGCGACACCGTCACGCTCGTCAACGTGCTTACGGTCGATCCCGCCA
>JASHRR010000425.1 GCA_030037185.1 Xanthobacteraceae bacterium
GCCCCCGACGGATGTTGCGGTCGCGGTCATGGCAGAACGTCAGTCCGGGGATGCAACGAAAGGCGTCGACGGTGAGGGATTGCACGGCTGACGCAAACCGGGGCAAACGGTTGGCGGGCGCCGGTCGCGTCTTGATCATGCCTACGGACCTTGAGCCATCCGAATACTGCCGCGCTCGGGTGCGCTCAACACCGCTATGAAGCAGAAAGGGGACCTGCGATATTCTCCAGGGACTGGCCCTCAGCATCGACGCCTAAAATGGCCTCGACCAATGCAGCTATAAGCATCAGAGCCGCTGCAAACATATATCCTCCGGCCAGCGCCCATTGCGAGCCGATGCCGATCAGATATCCAAAAATGGACGGCGCGGCAGCCCCGCCAATCGCCGTGCCCACGGCGTAGAAGACCGCGATTGCAAGCGCCCGTGCCTCGAGCGGAAAAATCTCACTTGCCGTCAAATAGGCGGAGCTGGCTGCAGCCGATGCGAAAAAGAAGATCGACATCCAAGCAAGTGTCTGCGTCCAGGCCGAGAACGCATCAAAGCCGAACACCAGCGCCGTGGCGATCAGGAGCATACCGGCCACCGCGTACGTTGCCGAGATCATCGTCCTGCGACCGACGGTGTCGAACAGCGAGCCAAGGAGCAGCGGGCCGAGGAAGTTGCTCGCTGCGAGAGACGCCAGGTAAATCCCGGAGCGGCCTTCAGGGACATGGTGGAACCTGTTGAGCACCAGTCCGTAGGAGAAGAACACCGCGTTGAACAGAAACGATTGAGCGATCATGAGGGCAAGTGCAACTATGCTGCGGCTGCGGTATCGCCCAAACATCGTCCGCAACACCAGCCCGAACCCGAAGCTTTTCTGCGGATGAATTTCAAGACCGCCTTCGGGCGGTTCGAGGGACCTCCCGGCTCGTTGCGCGATACGTTGCTCGATGTCCGTGACCGTTGCTTCGGCCTCTCGCGCATAGCCGTGCGTGACAAGCCAGCGCGGGCTTTCCGGAACGTAGCGGCGCATCAGCAAGATGACGATGCCAAGGACGCCTCCGATCGCGAATCCGAGGCGCCAGCCGAGGTCGGGCGCGATCAAGGCTGGATCGAGGAACAGGAGCGAACTGCCAGAGCCTACCACTGCTCCAAGCCAGAAGCTGCCATTCACGATGAGGTCAATGCGACCTCGCTGTCTCGCCGGAATGAGCTCATCGATGGCCGAATTGATGGCCGCGTATTCGCCGCCGATACCCAGGCCGGTAATGGCGCGAAAAGCCGCGAAGCTCACAAAACTCCAGGATGCCGCGGTCAGAAGGACACCGGTGAGATAGATGACCAGGGTGGTATAAAAGACGAGCCGGCGGCCGAAACGGTCCGTGAGCCAGCCAAACAACACTGCGCCGATCACGGCGCCAATCACGTAGCTGGATGCGGCGCGTCCCACCTCGGCGGCAGAAAGCCCCAAGGTCTGCGGGATTTGCAGCACAGGCCCGATCGCTCCGACGATCGTGACCTCAAGGCCGTCGAGAATCCATGTCACGCCGAGCGCGGTCACCACCAGCAGGTGGAAACGGCTCAACGGAAGCCGGTCAAGCCGCGCGGGGATGTCAGTGCGAATCCCCTCACTCCTAGCGGCTGGCCTCGCGGAATGAGTGTCTGACGACATAGCTTTGCCCGGCGGCGCTGTTCGCTTAACGGGCCCGGGGTTAGCGGGTTCCGCTGCGCTCACGTGTCGAATCTCCGCGCTTCGCCGGCGGACGACGCGGTCGATGCGCCTGCGCCGGGCCGGCGCGACAGCGCGTTATCCGGAACGGACTATACGACCGCAACATTTAGCAACTATCCGCACTCACAACCGGCAATCTGCTGTGGCAACAAAGGGCATTTTCGGCAGTCGACCCGAAAGGCTCGGGGCATCGCTCTCTCAAGCTGATACGACGGCCGCCATCACAGGGCAGCTCGCCGGCGCTCTATAGGGCGCATCAGGCATTCCTGAGAGCTGGGTCAGGGATGCGCATGGGCAGACGAGACACGGGAGAGTTCTCCTTAGGGTAGGTCATTTTCGACTGTCTTGCGCAATCGCTGTTGACGGCAGCTCGTGCCTCGATAGTTTCCGTGCCGGCCGGATGCTGGCCGCGAAAGGAGTGGGCCAATGCGCAAGCGGGGATGAGTGTGCGTGGCGTTCGGTCCGGGAGACCCGAGGTGGATCGGGCGCAGGCACAACCGGTCTCACACGAATGTTGCCTCCCTCGCTTGGGAGGGGCCGGTGCAGCCGTCTTTCGGCGGGTCGAGCCGCACCTCGGCGGAGCCGTTTTCTGCCGGATGCCTTATCGGCCGATCCGACGCCGCCGACGAATGCGGGATGGTTTGTCCGTCCTCATCGCTTTGCGTCAAGGCCGCTCACTGCGTGTGCACGACACCGATATCATGAATCGAATTCGCTGGTCCTGAGGAAGCGAGGGGGATCGTAATGACCATAACCGAGGTCAGTCATCTTCTGGTAGGTGGCGGCGGCGCGGCAGCGACGGCAGCGGCCACCCTGC
The DNA here is from genome assembly GCA_030037185.1 of Xanthobacteraceae bacterium. The sequence goes on from JASHRR010000425.1 coordinate 2,533, forward strand.
GCCTGGAGGACGCGTCGAGCTCGGTAATGATCGTCTCGGCCGATGACTGCCCGCCCTATTACCGGCCGGCCCTGTCCAAGCAGTTCCTGCTGGGAGACGTGTCCGAGGCAAAGATTCTTCTCCATCCGGAAAGCTTCTACCGCGAGCAGGGGATCGAGCTTGCGCTGAACACGCAAGCGGTCTCGCTCGATACGGCGGCGCAGATTCTCACGACGTCGGCGGGAACACGCATCCGCTACGGGCGCCTTCTGATCGCCACGGGCGCGCGCCCGAAGCGCCTCGCGGTCAAGGGCGCGGACCTGCCGGGAGTTCATCACCTGCGCGGGAAGGCCGACTGCGAGGCGATCCGGCGCGAGATCATGGCCGGTGCGAGGCGCGCCGTGGTGCTGGGTGCGAGTTTTCTGGGCATGGAGATCGCCATGTCGCTGGTCGATCTTGGCCTCAGCGTCACGATCGTCGAATGTCGCGACCTGGTGCTCCCCCACCTCGAGTCCGGTTGGGTGTCGGACTATCTCAGACGTCATGCGGAGGACCGGGGTGCGACGGTGCGGCTGTCGGATACGATGGCCGCGATCTACGGGACCGGCCGGATCAGGGAGGTCGAAACCGCCTCCGGCGTGCGGCTTCCCTGCGATCTGCTGATCGTCAGCATCGGCGTGACACCGGCCACGGAGTTTCTGGCGGGAAGCGGTTTGGCACTCGACGGCGGACTGATCGCCGTCGACGACCAGCTGAGGACGAGCGCGCCAAACGTCTTCGCCGCAGGCGACGTCACCAGCTTCGACGATCCGGTGTTCGCCCGCCGCCGGCATATCGAGCATTGGGACAACGCGGTCAAGCAGGGGCGGCTGGCGGCGCTGAACATGCTCGGCCGCCGGATGCGATACGATGAGGTGTCCTACTTCTTCTGCGATGTCGGCGATATCAGCTTCAGCATGCTCGGCGCGCCGGAGGAAGCGCACGAGCACATTGCTCGGGGATCGCTGGCCGGGAAGTCGCTCGCTGTTTTCTATCTCCGCGATGACGTGACGCGCGCGCTGTTCTCGGTTGGACGGCCGGTCGAGGAGACGAGAAGCGTCGAAGGTCTGATCCGGTATCGCGTCAACATCAGCGACGTCAAGGGCAGGCTTCACGACCCGGATTTCCCGCTCCACGGCATCCCGAACCAGACGGTGCTCGTGTTGCAGGGCGGGGGCGCGCTGGGCGCGTTCGAGTGCGGCGTTGTCAAGGCGCTGGAGGAGGAGCACGTCTTCCCCGACATCGTCGCCGGCATCTCGATTGGGGCGCTCAACGGCGCGATCGTCGCCGGCAACCCGCGCCAGGCCACCGAGGCGCTCGAATCCTTCTGGTCGGAGATCGCCGTGGCGTCCCCACGCCTGCTGGGCAGGGAGGCCGCGACGGCGATCACCTCCATGGCGATCCTCATGTTCGGCGTGCCGAACTTCTTTCGGCCGCGCTGGATGCCGTTCCAGTTCGCCCCGCCGATCCTGCCATCGAACTGGACCGGTTTCTACGATACCGGCCCGATGAAGGAGCTGATCGCCCGGTATGTCGATTTCGCGGCACTCAAGGCGAGCCCGGTTCGCCTGCTGGTCGGCGCGGTGAACGTCACGTCCGGAGAGCTCGAGGTGTTCGACAGCTATGTGGATGAGCTCACGCCCGATCACATCCTCGCCAGCGGGAGCCTGCCGCCAGGCTTTCCGTGGACCGAGATCGACGGCAAGGCTTATTGGGACGGCGGCGTCGTCAGCAATTCGCCGCTGGACATCGTCGTCGACCGCTGCGGGCCAGGGGGGAAGCGCGTCTTCATCGTCGATCTGTTCGCGGGTCAACGGCCGCTGCCCACCACGCTGATGGAGGTGATGGCCCGGCGTGACGAGATCGTCTATTCGGAACGCGTGCGAAGCGACCTGCGCCTGCGCGAGCTGGTCAGCGCCTATCGCGCGCTGGTCGACGGCATCCTGGACCTGGTCGATCCGGCAACCCGAGAGAAAGTCAGGCAACGGCCGCTCTATATCGAGCTGATGGGCGACGGGGCGACGACCAGCATCGTCCGTTTCGTTCGCCAAGGGCTTCCCGGCGAACAGTCGTCGCGCGACTACGACTTCTCAGATATCTCGATCCGCTTTAACCAGAAGCAGGGCTATGCAGCGGTGAAGGAGACGCTTGCCGGGGGTGGCACCGCGACGGCTACGGCATCACCTGCTTCGCTGCCTCCCGGCTCACTGCCGCCGCTTGGCCAGAGCAGCCGCCTCGCTCCGAGCAGACCGGTGGAGGATATGCAAAGCGGCCCGGGCACCATTGCGCGCTTGATAAACTAGCATCGCGACGCAATAGCTTCCCCCGCCATTAGCATTAGTGGCGGGGAAGCGAATCAAAATCCCTTCATATTCGTTGAAGCAGGCGACTAGCGCTGAACAGCCACAGCCCGGCAACCGCACCGCGAACCAATTGGCTTCGCAAGTGCTCCGCCACACGGGCCGCAAGCGTTTCTGTCGCATGACTTCCTCGAGCCCCGCAAACCTCGATCCAGCCCCCATCGTACTTGCTCCGGCGGGCCCGATCGAAGTCGGTGCGTGTGCCGGCCTTCCTAGTCATGCCATCCGCTTGTGGTCGGAGCCACGCGGCCGCGCTTCGGCAAGGCTCCGGCTTGAGGATTCGTCGAGGCATCTTGGGCTTGGCGGTCGGGCACGATCATCCTAGCATGGCTATCGGCTCGGCAAGCAGGCAGAAAACCAGCTCGGGGAGCGGAACGAAAATGAAGATCACGATAATGCTGCGGGCGGGCGCTGTGGTGTGCGCAGCTTTCCCGGTTGTCGGGGCGGTGGCTGCGGATGCTTCCCACGGCAAGGAGCTGTTTCTCGCCTGCGCGGCCTGCCACACCGAGAAACCCGACGCGATCGGGCCGAGCCTTAAAGGCGTGTTCGGCCGCAAGTCGGCGGCGCTTGATGATTTCCGCTACTCCAACGCGATGAAGCGTGCAAATCTCGTGTGGGACACCGCCAATCTGAGCGCTTATCTCATCGATCCCCAATCCAAGGTGAAGGGCAACCGCATGCCGTTCGGCGGCGTCGCCAGTCGTTCGGACGCAGACGATCTCGTCGCTTTTCTACAAACCTACAAGTAGAGTCCGCAGCGTTTCACCACAGAACGGTGTCGCAGCTTGAATACCGAGGGCGTGGCCGCAACAAGACGTCTGCTGAGGTTGAAATCGCCGGCCCTTTGAGGCTGACATGCCGCAGATCGTCACGCGAAATAGCGACCATCGTCAACGATGTGCAAAGCGATACGAACCAAACAAGTATAAGCCTGAGCGGATCGCCATAGAGGCACGGTCCCGGATTTTTTGCCGAACCTATGCCCTGCGCTGTTCCACCACGATCAACGCATCGAGCGCAAGTACGCCGGCGCCGCGTTCGAACACGACCAGCGGATTGATCTCGATCTCCGCAATTTCCGGCCGCGCGCGCACCAGGGATCCGATCCGCCCGACGATATCGACTAATGCCGCCACATCCCGCACGGGACCGCCGCGGGTCCCCTCGAGCAGCGGCGCGGCTTTGAGCATCTTGAGCTGGCTGCCAAGCTCTGACGGGTCAAGATCAGGCGGCAGCACCACAACATCCTGCAGCGCCTCGGCCCAGATGCCGCCGAGGCCGATAACGACAACCGGCCCCCAGTCCCGATCGCGTCGCGCGCCGACAATCATTTCGAGGCCCCCCTTCGCCATCGCTTCGACCCGCACGCCGTCGATCGCAAGGCCGGGACGGCGCTGTTGCACGCACTGGTGCATCCGGCGCCACGCCGTCGCCAGCGCCGCCGGATCGCCGATATCGAGCATGACGCCGCCGGCATCGCTCTTGTGGGGCAGGGCCGCCGCCTGGAGCTTGAGCGCGACCGGATAGCCGATCTGCGCGGCCGCGGCTTTCGCTGCGGCGAGATCACCCGCCAGGGCGCCGTTGGGAACCGGGACGCCGAGACTCGCAAGGTACGATTTGGCGACATGCTCCGCCAGCACGGCGCCGCCCGGAAGTGCCGGCGTTGCCATCGCAGGCGGCTCAATCCTCCCGCGCACCGGCGTCCGCGCGTGGGCAAGCAGTCGCGCCAGCGCCCGCAGACCGCGTTCGGGCGAACGGAACAGCGGGATGCCCGCAGCGCGCACCTTTTCGACGGCGCCGGGCGGCAACGCCACCTCGTCGCCCAGCAGGCCGAGAATGGCAGGCTTGCCGGCGCCGGCCACGGCCTTGAGGATGGCGGTGATCTTGGCCGCTGCAAATGCGCTGTTCGCGCTCACAATCGGTGCCACGAATACGCTGCCGAACGCCGCATCGGCGAACAGCGGCTTTAGGGTCCGTGCATAGAGATCGAGGTCCAGAATGCCCTGCGCGGTCAAGTCGAGGGGATTGCCTGGCTCCATGAATTCGGGCAACTCGCCCTTGATGGCGGCGGCCGTTGCGGGCGACAGCGGCGGCAGTTCGAGGCCGACCGCGTCGGCGAGATCGAGCGTCATCCCCTTGAAGGCGCCGGAGTCGGTGACGACCGCCGGACCGGCGGGCGACAAGTCTGGAAATCGCACCATCACTTCGGAAATGTCGATCAGCTCGTCGAGGCCATCAACCGCGACGATACCCTCGCGGGCCATCAGCGCACGCATGACGGCGTGATCGCCGGCGCACGCGCCGGTATGGGATTGGGCGGCCGTGCGCGAGGCGGCGCTGCGACCGGGGTGCAGCAGCACGATCGCCTTGCCGACCTCCCTGGCGTGCGCCGCCAGCTTAAGAAAGCGCTGTGGCTGCCGGATCTGCTCTGCGAATACGGTGATGACGCGGGTCATCACGTCTTCGATCAGAAATTCGAAGTAGTCCTCGAGCCCGAGCACGGCTTCATTGCCGGTCGACACCGCGAATGCCACGGGTACCTGTTTGGCAAAGAGCGCGGTGCGCAGGACCGACGACAGCCCGCCGCTCTGCGCCACGATGCTGAGGCTTGGACCGGTCGGCGGTTGCTCCAGCTGCTGCGGCGAGAAGGTCAGCGGAATGCCGTCGACATAGTTCATGATACCGAGGCAATTGGGCCCGCAAATCGCCATGCCGGCACTGCGCCCCGTCGCAGCGATGCGCTCCTGCGCGGCCTTCCACTCGCCGCCCGCCTCCGCAAAGCCGGCAGCGAATATGATGACCGCGCCGACCTCTCGGCGCGCGCAGGCCGCGACGGCAGGCTCGATCGCCGCCCGGGGAAACATCAGCAGGGCGGCGTCGACGCCTTCAGGCAGATCATCGATCGATGCGAGGCAGGTGCGTCCCCCAATGTCCCTGCAGCTGCGGCTGACGAGGTGGATCTCGCCGCTATAGCCATAGCGCGCGAGGTTTTCGAGCACGACAGCGCCTCCCGAGCCAAGCTGCGGCGAGATGCCGACGATCGCGATCGATCGCGGCCGCATGAGTCGAGCGATGTCGATGCGCTGCGCGGTCGATGGAGCCATGCTAGGGGCGGCTGCGTTCTCTTCGGGTTCCGCGACGCATCGCAGCGAGACCCGGTTTGAAGGATTTCTCGTCGAGGAACTGTTTGAGGCCTTGGGTGCGGCCGTGCTCTGGATCGAGGTAGCGCGCCTGATGACTCTTCGCCATCAAATAGTCGTCCGACAGTTCCCACGGCATGCCCTGCACGGCGCGCACGGCGATCTTGGCGGCTCGCAGCACAGTGGGATTCTTGTCGAGCAGCGTTTTGGCCAGCTGACGCGTGCGGGTGCGCAGGCGCTTCCTTGGCACCGCCTCATTGACCAGCCCCATGGCGGCGGCCTTGCGGCCGTCAAAGGTCTCGCCAGTCATCACGTAGTACATTGCATCCCGCAGATTCATCGCGGCCACCACCGAACGCGTCACGTTGCCGCCCGGGATGATGCCCCAATTGATTTCCGACAGGCCGAACAGCGCATCCTCGGCGGCGATAGCAAGATCGCAGGCGATGAGCGGCGTAAAAGCGCCGCCGAAACACCACCCGTTGACCATGGCGATGGTCGGCTTCGGATAGGCCATGAGCTGGCGCCACTGCCACTGCCAGGCCGAGCGGCGCTTATGGACTTGTTGCGTATAGGGCAGGTCGTCGAGGTCGCGAAAAAACTCCTTGA
>JASHRR010000426.1 GCA_030037185.1 Xanthobacteraceae bacterium
CTGCTCGATGTAGGTCTTTAGCGATGACCAGCTGGCAAAGCCATACTCCCGCGCGATGACCCATTGAGCATCGCTGAGCTTCACATGGCCGGTAGGTTCACCCAGCGTCAGCTCGGCGAGGCGCGGATGATGGGCGCGGAAACGAGCGATCGCGGCGTCGTCACCGCGGCGCACTGCCTTGAGCAGATCCTTCGCTCGCCGGCGCTCTTGAGCTAGGTCAGGCTTGGTCGGAAAATAGGCAACGACGTCGGACGCGTGGACATCGGGCATGAAACCCTCCTTTCATTGCGCCTGTGGTCCGCAGCATCAGGCAGAAAGAAGGGAACAAACAGTAAGATGAAAACCAGGCTCAGGTGGGCACAGCCCTTCCCGCGGACCGGATGCGTCCTTCACGCAGCCGATGAGATAGCGATGAGAGCGGGCCGGATCAAGCCCTATTCGGCCCCAAACACGGCCCGTGTCGATCGTCACAATGACGCCGGCATCGCTCCGGGATCTGGACGGAAACGCTTGGCCGTGTTACGTCTGCAGTGATAACCGAGCGAATATGTTGATAGCCTTCTTCGAGCTTATCGAGAACTAACGAACGACAAGCAGTCGGGCGACCGATTTGGGGAGCGTTGCTGTGCGCCTTCATCCCCGATGGGCGCTTTCGTTTGTTGTTCAAGCCGAGAAGGCCCTCCATGCCCAACTCATCCGAAGCGCCCACGGCGCCAACTATTTCGTTTATCTCTGATCTCGATCGTCTGGCCGTCAATACCATGGCCGACTGGAAGGTGCCCGGTGCGGCGCTTGCCTTGGTGCAGAACGGCAAGGTCGTGCTGACCCGCCCTTACGGTCAGCGCGATGTCGAGGCGGACTTGCCGGTTACACCAGAGACGCAATTCGCGATCTGCTCGATCACCAAGTCATTGACCGCGACGGCCCTGGCGCTGCTACACCATGAGGGGCGGCTCGACTGGACCAAACCAGTGCGCGACTACTTGCCCGAGTTTCGCCTAAGCGACCCGATCGCGACCGAACGTATCAACGTGCTCGATCTGCTGTGTCATCGCACGGGGTTGCCGCGCCATGACTGGCTACACGACCCCGGCGATCTCGCGCCGGCCGACATGCTCGGCCTGATGCGGCATCTTGAATTGAGTCGCGATGTGCGGAGCGCCTTTCAATACAACAACCTTTGCTACAACGTTGCAGGCCTGCTCGTCGAACGCCTGAGTGGACAAAGCTATGAGGCGTTCATCCGTGCCCGTCTGACCGACCGGCTCGGCATGAACGTCGGCTTCAGCCTGGACGATCTCGAAGCCTCAAAGGAGCCGGCGCGACCGTACATGATGCATACGCACGAGGACATGCGGCTGCCCGCTATGCGACTGCCGATCCGGGCCACCGCGTCTGGCGCAATGACAACCTCGGTCGCGGACTTCGCGAACTGGATGCGGCTGCATCTTGGCTCAGGCGAATTGGATGGCGAACGCCTGTTGCCGGCAGCACTAATGGGCGAACTCCATGCGCCGCGTGTCTATATCCTGCCGCAGTCCCCCTTTGCGGAGTTCGGCGATGGGCATTACGGCCTCGGCTTCCAGTGCATCAGCTACCGCGGCGACCGGCTGGTCTGGCATGGCGGTGGTTGGCCCGGCTGGAATACGCAGATGACGCTGGTGCCCGATTTTGGCATCGGCGTTGCCGTCTTCACCAACCGCAGTCCGAACGCAGTGACGGAAACGCTGACCTACTACATCATCGACCGACTGCGTGGCCGCGAGCCGGTCGCATGGCGCGAGCGCTTCCGTCAGCGGCGCGACGAAAGCATCGCCCATATTCAGGCCAGCAAGGACGTGCGAGAGAAGGCCGGCCGCGCCAACACGCGGCCGGCGCACGAGCTTGCTGCCTATTCCGGCGACTACGGTCACCCCGCCTACGGGGTGATGTCGATCAGGGAACAAGACGGCGCGCTGCACTGGTCCTGGCGCGGGCTGTTCGCCACTATGGCGCACCGTCACTACGAGACCTTCGAATTGCCGGAGGTGCCGGACCGCCTTTTGCCGGATCGGCTTGCCATCACGTTCCTGACCGACCGCGACGGGAACATTGTCAGTCTCTCAGCGCCACTTGAACCTGCGGTGAAGGACATCGTCTTACGTTCCGCGAACGCTGTGTCGGCATCTTCAAAGAGGGCCCGACGGCGCATCGCGTCACGCTGGATGAGCAGGGCCGGCTCGCGTTGAAGCCCGATGGCCAACCTGCCTATCGCCTCGTGCCTGAGCAAGGCCGGCAGTTTCGCATCGTTGAACTAGAGGGTGCTGTCGAATTTTTTGGTGGAAGCGACGATCGATGAACTGATCTTCCGTCAACCGAACGGAACGTTCGTCGCCGAGCGCGTGAAAGGAGATAAGGCCTCGAGCGCGGGCGGATCAGCGAAGCTTGATCCAATCACCTAGAAATGGCCGGTGACGCCTGCGGTTCAATAGAAAGGAGGGCAACTCGGGCTGGCAACTCTCGAAATGAACCAAGGGTACACTAATTTCCCGCGCACCTGGCCTGGAATAGGCCGCGATGTCCGCACCCGGCCCGAAGCCGGAGTGAGGACCCTCGTCTTGGCACATCCGCAGTTGAGGTAACTCCGGACGTGACAGTCACCGTCAGATCGGCAGCTCATGACCCTTAGTGGTCATCAAATCTCTCCGGAATTTTGCTATGTTTGACCGCGCTCAAGCCGAGGCAATCGAGGACCTCTCCGATGGCATCCCAATCTGGTGCCGATAGCGAATCGATCGGACCCTTCATTCCCGAACTCGAACATGTCATCGCGGAGGCGATGGACGAGTGGAAGATTCCGGGACTCGCCATCGCGGTGGTGCAAAACGGGGAGGTGGCGCTCGTCAGCGCCTATGGCCTTCGCGATGTCGAAGCCGGCTTGAAGGTGACAACCGACACGCAGTTTCTGATCGGCTCGGTTACAAAGTCGTTCACCGCTACGGGCTTGGCCCTTTTGATGGACGAACGGCGCCTTGACTGGAAGAAGCCGGTGCGGGATTACATCCCGGAATTCCGGTTGCATGATGCGGTCGCTACCGAACGCATCACGGTGCGCGATTTGCTCTGCCATCATTCCGGACTACCGCGTCACGACTGGATTTGGATACCCGGCGATCTGTCACCTGCGCAAATGCTCACAGCAATGCGCTATCTGGAGCCGAGCGACGACATTCGCAGCACCTTCCAATACCTGAACCTCGGTTATCTCGTTGCAAGCATGGTGGCCGAACGCGTCAGCGGTCAGAGTTGGACGGAATTTACCCGCGCTCGGCTGACCGACGAGCTGCACATGAATGTGACGTTCACGGTGGAGGACCTCGCCGCAGCCGCCGATGCCGCCGCGCCCTACTCGATGGACGGGGACACCCGCCTGCGCACGAAACGCTGGCCGATCCGCGTGCAGGCGGCGGGCAGCATCAACACCTCAATTGCGAGCTTCGCCAACTGGCTGCGCCTTCATCTCGATAACGGCGAGTTTGAGGGACAACGGCTACTGTCACCGGCCTTGATACAGCAACTTCAGACGCCGCGCGTGCATGAAGCGGTGCCGGCATTCGCCGAGTACGGTGATATGCATTGCGGGCTCGGCTTCCGCTTGATCAGCTATCGCGGCGAGCGCGTCGTGCTCCACGGAGGGGGCTGGATCGGCTGGGGTACGCGGATGGCGATGCTGCCCGATCGTGGCGTCGGTGTTGCCGTGTTCACTAATCGTAATCCAAGCGCGGTTCCTGAAATCCTCGCCAATTATGTCTTCGACCGGGTGTGCGGCAAAGAGCCGGTACCCTGGCTCGATCGTTATCGTGAGCTCCGCCGCAAATCATTGGCACAGCTCGACGTTGACCGGCAGGCCCGGAAAGCGACGCGGCGGCTAAACACCCGGCCCAGCCATGACCTCGCCGATTATGCCGGCGATTACGACCATCCCGCCTACGGCCGGATCACAATCACCAATGTCGAAGGCAAATTGAACTGGGCGTATCGTGGTATGTCCGAGCCGCTCGCGCATCGACATTACCATACGTTCGAGCTGCGCGAGGCGCCCGCCGAGAGCCTTCGGGCCGCGTTGCAGCCTAACCAGTTTACTATCTCATTTTCCTCCGACCGTGAAGGAAACATTGCGAGTCTGGCGGTGCCGTTCGAGCCGCTCGTTAACGACATCGTCTTCACCCGCCTTGCCGGCGGCGATTGCATGAATCCTGCCTTCCGTCAGCACTGCACCGGCACGTTCATCAGCCAGGGAGTGACGACTGTTGTTGTCGGGCAGGACAAGGATGGACAACTCACGCTGACAGTTGGGAGCCAACCAACCTACAAACTCCGTCCCTACCAGAGCCGAACCTTCGTCATCGATGAGCTCGAAGGCTTCCGAGTGGAATTCCACCTCGGTGCGGATGGGGAAGTTCATGAATTGATCTTCCATCAGCCGAATGGAACATTCCTGGCGCGGCGACCCGTGGGGGCCGAGCGTCGCTGAGCCTGGATGTCTGAATCTGGCCCACCTCTGACGGACTTCCGCGGTGCACCAAAGTCGTCAGCCATCTGACGTACTACGGACGTGCCGGTCGAACGGCCGCCATAGCCGCTTTTGAGGAGCTGCCGGGCTGCAAGCGTCAGCCGCAACTCAGGTACTTATTCGATCACCTCGTTGGCAAGCGAGAGCACGTTGACCGGCACGTCAAGCCCGATTGCCTTGGCGGTCTGGAGATTGAGGACCAGATCGTACCGAGAGGGAGGTTGGAGCGGCAAGCCGGCGGGCGTTTCGCCTTTGAGAATGCGGTCGATGTAGGACGCGGCCTGAGCGAAAGACTGCGCAATGTCTGTTCCATAAGAAATCAGGCCGCCATCGGCTGTGAAAAACCGATGGCCGTAGATCGCCGGCACGCGATACCGCGCGGTTGCCCTGATGATCCGAAGGCGAAGGAGCGCGGTGATGAAGCTCGGCATCACGACGAGACCGCCATTCGGCTCGGCTGCAAACTGCGCGATCGTAGTTTCAAGCGTAGGCTCACCCGGGCCGGGTCGGGGTAGGGCCACGGGCGCAAGCTTCAGTCCATGTGCAGCCGCCGCCGCCTCAGCGGCCTGCAAAAAGTCCTCGGGGGCGCCCGGTGGCGCATGCATAAAACCCACGCGTTCGATCCCGGGCACGAGGTCTCTGAGCACCGAAACCCATTTTTCGACCACCTGGGGCTCGATGGCGATAATGCCCGTGACGTTGTCGAAATGACGACCGATGCCCGCATATGTCACGTTCGCAAAAACAATCGGAGTGGTTCTCGTTGCAACCGACGTGAATGCCAAAGTCGGCTCGTTGGTGACGAGGATCGCGTCCGCATTCAAATTCACCATCTCCGCCGCATAGGCTCGCAGCTGATCTGGTGGGTTGCGGGGCAACCAACGATATTCGATCCGTAGGTCGATGCCCTCTTTCCAGCCCAACTCCGCCAGTTTCCGTTCCAAGGCGTCGACCCGGCGGCTTGCTTCGGGGTCTTGTTCGGATAATCCCATCAGCACGCCAATGCGCCGCACGTTATCGGGCTGCTGCGCGCGCGCCGCAAACGGCCACGCCACCGCAAGCCCGGCGATGAACTCCCGCCGTCGCATCCCTGATCTCCGATGGCTGATTGTATCAGCCTATTGCAGTCTGAGATGCATTGGAACCGCTGTTCCCGCCCCAAAAACTGTGCTCCGAATGTCCGTTGGCCCGAAGCCGGAGTGGCGGACCCTCGTCTTGGCACTTCTGTAGTTGAAGTAAATCCGGACGTGCCAGTTATCGAGTCTGATCGGCCGCCCATGACCCGAAAGCGACCGTCCGAGCCCAGGACGGCCCGGGCGCAACGTGGTAGGCTTTTTGCATCGGACCCAGCGCGGTCCTCGGCATCGGGGGCCTTAATGCAACGTCGGGAATTCATCACGCTTATTGGCGCCGCGGCGATGATGCCCGCGGTTGCCCGCGCGGCGGAGTCCTACCCGACCCGGCCGATCAGGCTGGTCGTGCCGTATCCCCCGGGCGGCGGCACCGACATCGTCGCGCGCCTGCTCGGCCAAAAGCTGCACGAGAGCCTGGGCAAGCCCCTCGTGATCGATAATCGCGGCGGGGCCGGCGGGACGATCGGCACCGCGCTCGCCGCCAAGTCCGCGCCTGATGGCTACACATTGCTCCTGGTGCCGACGAGCCATGTCATCAACCCGAGCATCTACGCACGGCTGCCCTACGACACCGAAAAGGACTTCGCGCCGATCACCGTGGTCGCTTCTGCGGCTATCCTGATGGTGACGAATTCGCGTATCCCCGCCAGCACTATCCGTGAATTCGTCCTGGCCGCCAAAGCGCAGCCGCAGACCCTGGCAAACTACGGTTCGGCGGGCGCCGGCACGGTGTTCCATCTCACTGGCGAGCTGTTCAAGCAGCTCTCCGGCTTATCGCTGCAGCACGTGCCCTACCGCGGTGGCGCCCCGACCATCACCGCGCTGCTCGCAGGCGAGATCCAGCTCGCCTTCGAGACGATGTTGGCGCTGCAGCCCCATGTCCGTGCAAGCACGCTGCGCGCGCTCGCGGTGACGGGTCCCCGGCGCAGCGCCATCATGCCCGACATTCCGACCACCGCTGAATCTGGTTTCCCGCCGCTAGTCGCCGACAATGCCTACGCGCTGTTCGCGCCGGCCGCGACGCCCGCGCCAATCCTGGCGCGGCTACACAAGGCAACGGTGGCCGCTCTCGCCCTAAGTGAGGTGCGCGCCCAACTGCGCGAGCAGGGCGCCGAGGTGGTCGGCGGCAGCCCGGCGGAGCTTGCCGCTTACGTCAAAGCTGAGATTCCGAAATGGGCCGCGCTGGCGCGCGAGGCCGGCGTGAAGCCTGAATAGCAGAGGATGAGCCATGACGGACGTGATCATTCGCAACAAGGCCGAATACCACGCGCGCACCGCCGAGCAGATCGCGCGCCATCTGGCGGTACCGCCGTGGTCGTTGCGCCAGAAGATCGCGCTCACCTGCCGCATTCTCGCGGCCGAAGGCCACGAATCGGCGCTCGCCGGCCAGATTACCGCGCGGGGCGACCGGGCGGGCACCTACTGGATGCTGAGCTTCGGCCTCGGCTTCGACGAGGCGCGCGCCTGCAACATTGTGCTCGTCGACGACGACCTCAATTTGCTCGAAGGCGACGGCATGGTGAACCCCTCGAACCGCTTTCATCTGTGGATTTACCGCCATCGGCCGGACGTGACGGCGATCGTCCACACGCATCCGCCTCATTGCTCGGCGCTGTCGATGACCGGACAGCCGCTGATCGCGGCCCATATGGACACTGCAATGTTCCACGACGACTGCGCCTATCTCCCCGAATGGCCGGGACCGCCGATCGGCGACGAGGAAGGCCGGATCATTCATGAGGCGCTCGGCGACAAGCGCGCCATTCTGCTTGCCCATCACGGTCAACTGGTCGCGACCTCGAGCATTGAAGAAGCGGCCGTGCTCGCAATCTTCATCGAACGGGCCGCACGCATGCAGGTGCTCGCGCAGTCGGTTGGCAGCATCAAACCGATCAATCCGGCCATGGCGCGCGAGGCGCACGATTACCGGCTTCAGCCGCGGGTCGTCGCCGCGACATTCCATTATTTTGCCCGGCGCGTGCTTAAGCAGGACCGTGACGCCCTGGATTAGCTGGATACCGCAGCTATTGTGAAGGTTTCCAGGCGGCGGCCGTCACAAACATTCCCCCACCGACGCGGCCGGCGTCTGGAAACCTCCAAGGGACGAAACCGCGGGAGGGGGCACGTATGAGGCGGTGCCGCGCGCTCAGCTATGGGGATTTAGCAGCGAGCGGGCCACAGCTGAGCTCAGCAGCGAGGGTCAATAGCGCGCTGAGGATGACGATGCAGGTCCGGGCGATGCGTTCGTTTGATCTGCGGGCCGGTGTATCGGTGAAGAGCGGTGGGGCTGTTGGGTGGGCAAGGGAGAGTGGGAGCGAGCTGAGGCGTGGCCGGCTAAGGAGCGACCAGACAGGCGAGCGGCTTTTCGGCGAGGGCACTGAGATTCTCATCATGAGGTGTCGATCCGGATCTTCGCCGGAAGTGGCGTCGGGCGATGCTTAGGCTGTTGCCCAGCAAAGAAGAGCTCGATGATGCGCATGCGACTGCCGCAGCATGGGCAGGGATGCTCTGGCGCTTTGGGCTCTTCAGGTTTTGTGGTGGCGGCCTTGATGGCGTCGATCGGGATGAGTGGAACTGCGAGCAGCTCGCGGATACGCGCGATGTTGTTAGCGCGGGTTGGGCTGGTCAGCAGGCCATAGTAACGGATGCGGTCGAAGCCCTGCGGCAACACATGCATCAGGAAGCGGCGGATGAACTCGTGGGTATCGAGCGTCATCACCCCGTATCACTCCCGACCTTCGAGGCGGTAATTCTTCCATTTGAAAGTGACGCCCTTGTCATTGAGCGCCACGAGGCGGCGGTTGGAGATGGCGACGCGATGGGTAAACTTCCGCGGGTCCCCCGAATGGGCGTTTGCTGTAGACCACCCAGTCACGGTTACCCAGCGGCGCCAAATAGGCCGCGAAGGCTCGCGCATTGGTGAGTGCGGCGTGCTTTCCGAAGAAATGCAGCTGTCCTGCACATTGAGCGGCGGCGAGCTTCTGCAGGACCAGCCTGCGGAACAGGCGCGAGAGCACGCGCACGGGGAGGAAGAAGCCGGGCCGCAAGCGATCCAGCGCTCACCATCGAGCGATAGGCCGCCGCCCGGCACGATCATGTGGGCATGCGGATGGCGGGTGAGTCCCGACCCCCAGGTGTGGAGGACGGAAAGGGCGCCGATGCGGGCGCCGAGATGCTTGGGATCGACTGCGATGGTGATGAGGGTCTCGGCGGAAGCCTTGAACAGGATGTCGTAGATCGCGGCCTTGTTCTGATAGGCGATGTCAGCGATTTGCGCCGGCAGCGAAAACACGACGTGGAAGTAGGTCGCAAATGTTGTACAGAACATTTGCGACCCTTGCCTTGTTCGATGCGCAACATCATGCGTTTCGAATCGATATCGGAGACCTTCAGTGAGGCAACCTCGGAGACTCTCAGCCCAGCGCCATAGGCGACACTGAACGCCGCCTTGTATTTGATGCCCGGCGCCGCCTCCAGAAAACGCGCCACCTCATCAGGGCTTAGGATAACCGGGGCTTTGCGCGGCTTATGTATGATCGACAGGTGCCTGCTGAGGTCGGGACGATCAAGCGTCACCCTGAAAAAGAACCGCAGTGCCGAGATTGTGCTGTTGATCTTGGGAACGCTGGCGCCGCTCGACGTCAGATGCAACTGAAAGCCGCGTACATCCTCCGGTTTGGCTGTATCGGGCGCTTGAGGTAATTTGCGAAGTCCTTGACCTGTCGCACATAGTCATGTTGGTTTTCTGCGCGAACTTGCGGATCGTCATGTCCTCGATCATGCGCCGACGCAACGGGGCTGATAGCTTGCTCGGTCACGGGGCTGCTCCTGTTTTGAGTAAGGTTGCTAACCCCTCATCTCAAGACAGGACGCACCCATCCGCTACATCATGATCATGCTCGAGGCGGCGCCCGCGCCACTCCTACCGCGCCAGCGGTCTAGTCCGTTGGCCCAAGGCTGCCGACTTGGGCGATGCAGCAAAGTCGTCAGCTTATCTGGGGTACGCCGGACGTGCTGCCAACGTAGTCGCAAGGTCGGCCCTTGACCCAACTCTGTCATCAGTGCGCCTGGGGAAACCTTGCTCTCCTTCAGTATCGCTAACGTCGGTCCCGCATTCGTCGTCGTTCTCCGTCATCTTGGACGGATACCCGTCATCTCGACGATCTTTCGCAAGTTGATGACATCGTCAGCGATCCTCTGCGACATCGCCTCCGACGACCCCGGCTCCGCCTCAAACCCTTGCTCGGCCAGCAAGGCCTTCACCTTGGGTGAGGCCAGCACGTTCCGCATTTCGGCATTCAGCCGCGATACGATGGCAGCGGGTGCGCCGGCAGGAGCTGCAAATCCCATCCACAGCAAGAGTCGCAACGCCGGCATGCCTTGCTCGGTAAACGTGGGCACCTGACGCAGCGCCTCGACCCGGCGTGTGCTAGTGACCGCCAGCGCACGTATCTTTCCTTCCCTGATAAGCGGGACAGTTGGCGCCAAAGTCGCAAATTGCATGTCGATACGTTCGCCCACGAGATCGAGAACGGCTTGCGCGGTGCTGCGATAAGTAATCTGATTGAACGTCACGCCGGCGAGCGAACTGAACCAGGCGCTCGCGAGATAGGCGAGAGACTCGGTGCCGAACGTACCGTTCCTGATCTCCCCGGGCTTCGCCTTGGCCAGTCCCACGAGTTCATCGACGTTGTTTGCGGGAAGACCGGATTTGACCGCGAGCACGTATGGGGAGCTCCCGATCAGGCAGATCGCAGAGAACGACTTCACGGGGTCGTACGGCAGGGCGGGACCGACGGTTGCCGAGACCGCGTTGGTGCTCGTCGTGACCAGACCCAGCGTATAGCCATCGGGCGACGACCGCGCCAGGTTTTGGACGGCGATGCGGCCGCTGGCACCGGGCTGGTTTTCGATGATTAAACGGCGCCCTAGCCGTTGGCCAAGCTCCTCGCCGACGATGCGGGTCAAAATGTCCGACGCGCTGCCGGCGGGGCCTGGCACGATGATTCGGATGGGTCGGGCCGGCCAAGCCGAATCCTCCGCGGCGATCGAGGCCCCGAGGGCAGCCGCCAGCATCATCCCCATTGCCGAGGCCGTGAACAGCGCGCGCATCACGACTTCTCCCAATTTCCGATGAGCAGTCCTCAGATCTTGAGGAGCCTCTTCGCATTGTCGCAAAATACCTTTCGCTCGTCCGCCGCGCTGAGATTCAACTGCCGGATCAGCTCGACGCCTGCACGCTTGAGCGAGGTCAACGGCGGCGCATCGGTCCCGAAGATGAAGCGATCCGCACCTACCGTTTCGAGCGCGCATCGTGCGGCAGGCACGTGGTGGCTCGTGGACTCCAGATACATCATCTTCAAATAATCGCTCGGACGATGGCGGATGAGCATTGGCTCGTAGGATCCTAGGAAAAACGCCTCCTCCTGCAGTTCATAAGCGTAGTCCATGCGACCGATCATCTCGCAGATTCCGCCGCCGAGATGTGTCCCCACCAGTTTGAGCTTCGGGAATCTTTCGAAGACACCCCGCACGATCAGACGGGCAATTGCCAACGCTCCGTCCATTGGTCGGCCAACGCTCGATGCGAGGCGGTAATCGCGCATCCGTTCTTCTCCAAAGCCGACGGAGGGAGGGTGGACCACGACCGGAACATCAAGCTCGGTCGCCAATTGGAAGAACGGCATTGCATCGTCGTCGTCCGGGTAATGCCCTTGCAAGCTTGAGGTGATCCACGCGCCCTTGAGGCCGTCTTCCTTGACCGCGCGTTCGAACTCGCGAAGAAAGCGGTCCCCGCCGAATATCACGGTCGATGCAAATCCATAAATGAAATCGTACTTTTCCTGCTGGGAAGCAACGTAGCGATTATGTCTCTTGACCAGATCTAGCTGGTGATCGGCGTCCAACTCGCGCAGGACGTGCAGCGGATTGCTAATGACAGTGGCATCGACGCCGCCGTCCTCCTGCGCCTTAATCACGTTTTCCATCGTGTGAGGCTGGGGCCGTCCCCAGTTTGAAGATGTGACCACCTTGTGATGGAAATCGGAGTTAACGAACGCGGCGTCGTCCATCGGCGCAAACGCGTGCGTATGAAAATCGATGATCACGGCTTGCCTCCCCTGAAGTTGGTGCATTTTATCCTCGCACGGTGGGCATCGTACGTAGCGAGGGCGGGCGGTGCAGCCGCCGTATTCCAATCGGAAATGACATCGGCGACGGACGGCGACCCACGTCCCAAAGATAGAGCAGCCGCTCGTCCGGGGTACAAGGGCCTGCATGACGCGACCAGTCTATTACTGCCCTCTCGGGAAGGTTGAAGCCACGCCTCCATAGCTTCAGGACTTCGGAGCGAAGTGCGTGATCCGGTTGGCCTGCGACCGCGAGGTCAAGAAATTTCCTCACTACGGTCGCAGCGCGCTCACGCTGCAGCAGCGTACCTGGTCCGTTTTGGCCCAAGGCTGCCGACTTGGAGCGTTGCAGCAAGTCGTCAGCTTTCTTGGATACACCGGTCGTCATGCCAACCTTCTCGCAACGGCAGCCCGTGTCGAGTGGCCCGGAGGACTTTCACCTCCGGGCTCTCCCAGGTAGGGTCGAGGACTGGCGCGCCGGTTTAGGTCGAAGTTTGTTTTCACGGTTTCTCGCCCTTTCGTTTGCGAGTGTCACACTATCTCGACCGTGCCACGTTTCCAGCCCCCGCCAC
>JASHRR010000042.1 GCA_030037185.1 Xanthobacteraceae bacterium
AATCTGGATTATTTCAACCAGGGCCTGTTTCCGATACCCGAGGCTGCCAAGCCGGATTTCTGATCGGCATCATCAGTATTTTCCCCAATTGTGCCCTGTCCGTATGGGGCGCGCCCCGCCTTTGCGGCGGGGACGGGCGACCCCTTTCCACCGGAACGGATGCCGGCGCTCCGAGCATCAAAAATCTGGCGCCAGCGCATGCGGCACAGGCAGGGCGGCTGTGCCGGGAAAGAAGGAATTCGGGTTGTCAGCGCAGATCAGCTCCGTCAGTGGGCCTTCCGCTGCGCTCGCCAGCTGGGCAACGCGCTCGATCGGAAGCTTGCGCACGGCCGCCTCATATTGCCGGAAGCGCTGAATGGCGTTCCAGGGCCGCGTAAAGGCGCCTGGGTCCTCCACCCGAACATTCGCCTCCAGCACTTTGCCGTCCTCGATCAAACGGAAGCGCTCAATCACGTGAAGCTGTTTGGTGTGTGGTGTTCCGAATCCGTCCACCCACGTCCTGTCATCGATTCCAATCGTGTCGACGACGAGCGTGTCTCCCTCGTAATGGCCGATCGACTCGCCATACCAGGATGGCGTGACGTTCGGGGAATGTTTGTCCGTGAGGTAGACGTGGCGAACCTCTTGCTTGCTGGATAAGATCATTACCACGATCTTCGGCGTCTGAACGAAATACATCGCCTGGGTCATTGGTCTGAGCAGAAAGCCGGGGACACCAACGGGCCAGCAACTGGCGTGCGGCGGGTGCGCCGGCTTGCCGGCGAGAATGAGCTCATTGCGCTTGCGCACGACCTCCCTTGCCCAGGGCTGGAGAATCGGATTGCTGAGATCAGCAAGCTGTTCGGTCGGTTGTCTCCCGGTCACGCGGAATTCGTCATTCGAAACGTAGGGACGTTCGGGGTCCTGCTGCACGGGGCCGGGGCCGTCTGGCGGCGGGATGAATTGGCGATTGTAGGCATACCACCCGACGTTTGCGTTGGGCGCGAAATCGGGTGGTGCAGTCTGCGCCGCCGCCGAAAGACTCAAGCCGCCGGCGAGGTAAACTGAAATCGCAAGAGACCGTCCTGCGGATTTTATCGCTTGCGTATACATCGGGCGTCCTCCTGGCAAATAGATCAAGTATTCGTCGACTTGCAGACTATACCGTTTTTGAGAACGTTGTCCCGACCCGTCATGCCGCGTTGCAGTAATGCCGGTAGAAACGGCATTTCTGCACCGTACTCTCGGTATCGCGGTATTGCCCTGGTGCGTTCGGTTTTGCGGCCTAACTTTGGGTGGGAAATGAAAAGGCTGCTTGTCGAGGACCTGCCCTGCCTCTGCCGCCGCCTGGCCAGCGTGACGCGCCCGCCGTGGCCGCCGATGCGTCTTTCGAGGCTACCGAATCGCTCGGGCTTGGCAGGCACAGGCCGCGCATGTTTCCGACAGCAACACTGCTGCGGACCGTTGGTTTATGGAGCCGGCTTCGTCCCCGTGACGATTGTTTTGAATTGTTCGTCAGACAAGGGGGTCAACTCAGAGGATCGTAAAGCAGGCGGCTTGGGGGGTCAGTCGTGTGGCGAGTTGCAAACCTTCTGAGGTCTCATGAGATCAGGAGGTCGATTTCTCCTGCGGAATTTGCCGCGCTTCTGGCGCGCCGCCGCAACCGCGCCGCGGGGGATTCAACCGCATTTCAAGCCTCAATTCACGAGGCGTTTGTTCAATTACTGATTTTCGATATACAGCGATTAGATCATTTGCGTAGCGATATCGCGGCCAACGGCAACACCCCGGTCGTTCGTCAGCCTATCAGGAACACCGGCCCATACAGCGGCGGTGCAGCAAGGTGATCCGCGGGTTTATTTCGCTTCCGCCGCTTGCGTGATGCCGAATGATGTCAACGGTCGATCCGAGATATTCCCGGAGGTCTATTAACGCGCGAAGGGTCTGCCTCCGCGGCACGCTGTCGTCTCTGCCGAGCTGGTCGATCGCAAGCTTGATCGTGTTCAGCAGCTCATCGTGTGCGCTCGCCATTGGAATGCCCCGCTTTTGATGGCACCCTGCGCCCCTTCCTCAATATATGTCCTTGGTTACTTGCGGCAGTGGCCATCGGAACGCGCCCATGCGGCCAGCGTTGGATTGATGGTCCCTCATGCCCAAAGAGCCCAACGGTACGCGCGAAACCGTCTGCGCCATCTGGTCAAAGACCAGGCGCCGATTCATTATGTTGCAGCGCGGCAGAGTGGCCCCCTTTGCGATATTAGGGATCGCCGGACTCTGTGGCATTCTGATTGCCCTGCTATTTGTGCCTCGCAATCCGACGCCGCAGCTGTGGATTGAGAGCAGCGATGGCCTTCAATTTCGCGAGTGGAAGCCGTGCCTGGTCGCCGAAGCGGCGCGTTACGCGGATTTTGACGTCGAAATAGGCTCCTCTGCCGCGGCCCAGGCCTGCATGGAAAAAAATGTTGATGATCTCATCCGCATGTATGGTCGCGACCTGAGATACGCCCGCCCAGTTATTGCAGACAGCCTGGCTAAAGATGCTGCGATCCTGATGAAGCGACGCCAGCAGTGCATCACGGGTGGAGGCGACAGGGGAGGGAACGCCTGCGCCGTGAGCGGCTCGGTTTTCGGTTGCGTGATCCTGCGGCGGTCGTGCTCACAGGTTCGTTGAGTTTGTTCCCTTTATGTTCTTGATCGGGGACCTATCTGCTCCGCCGGATGCCCGCCCCAGATCTCATCGAAAGCGGCGAGCCTGCCACCACCCTCGCACTGCTGGCTTGCGCGGGCGTTCAAGGCGCGGATGGAGCCACCCTCCGCCATACCCACAACCCGGCCACCAGCACCGCTTGCCCGTAAAGAATCAGCCACCCATCGCCGCCGCTGATCACAGCGAGACCGGCACCGACGACAAGCAGGACATAGGGGTCCCGGTAATTCGACCACATGACCGCTACTCCGCTATTTGTCGTGGCCAGAGCCTCCTCAAGAGCCGGAATCTGTTGCTCGGCTCGCTTGGAGCCAAGCGCTCCCCTGGTGGGGTCAGCGGACCCCACCAGGAAAACCCACCTTTATGAGGTTGCGACCGCGCTACGGCCTTTGGTGTGGAGGCCAGCCGATTCCCCCTGGGTGGTCGGGCCGCAGTTGCAAAAGGTGAGAACGATGTGGCGGAGATAGGTAGTGAAGTCTCGTGCACAGGTGCGGTCTTCGTATTCATGCGCGAAGCGGATGGAGGCGCCGACATCCATCGGTAACGGCGCGAGGCAGTGTTGCCGGCTTCGTTGCGCGTCATTGGCGTCTCTCCTAGCGCTGGCGGCGGCTCGGGATGAAACTTCTCCACCCTCATCTCGACCGCCGGATCGACTTGGAGTTCACAGAGCCGAACTTTTTCTTGCTTCGCCAGGTTCTCCTTGCTCCGGGTGCGGTGCATGACTCTTCGCATCTTGGGATCAGACCCGTCGCAACGGCGCAACAGATTGTTCCACATCAGCAGGTCGCTCACCCGCCACCGATGGCTCGGCGTTCTGCGGCCCTCGGTCATTTTTGGGTCCCCGTTGAATTTCCTCTTCATGTGAACTAATCCAGTTCACTAGAGAACTAATTTCAAACAAAAAAGTTCACGAAAGAGCTAACAAGGTTCACAAGGAATGATCACCGGGGCGCAGATAAGGATGGCCCGCGGCTATCTCCGCTGGTCCGCCAAGCAGTTAGGCGACAGGGCCGGTGTGGCTGAATCCACGATCAAGCGCATGGAGCGAGATGAGGGCTTTCCGGTCGCTCGCGGCGCCAATATCGAGTCGGTCTACAGGACGCTTACCGAGGCGGGGATTGTCTTTCTTTCAGAAAATGGTGGCGGCGTTGGTATTCGCGTGCGTGCAGGGGTCGCCAAGCCCCACAGTAAACCGCCCTCGCGCATGCCCGCCAAGCCCGCCAAGCCGCTGCAGCGCAGCCGACCGACGAGGCCCGGCAAGTAGGTTCACAGTCCCTTTCTTGTTTCCTATAGGAAACAGGAAACATTGCTAAATGACAGAGGTCCGGCAGACCACCGAGTGCGAGACTTGGCTTGGCAGCCGCGGGACAAAAAGTTCGCAGCGCATCGACCGCCTCATCGCCCAGCAACTACGGCGGTGTGGAGCCGGTCGGTGACGGTTTCGGGTCTATTAACGCAGAGCGTGGCAACAACGACAGCTCTTTGTGCTCTGCGGCCGCGGCGAGCGAAGCCAAAGCGCGACATCGCCCAAGCGATCGCAAACGGCAATGCAGACCACGGCTTTGACCCATTGGGACACAGTTACCTAAAGACGAAACGCAAGTCGCGGCTTATCTCGACGCTGTTCTTGCAGGACGGCGATCCGCAGCTGGTCAACTGGCGCTCAACGACGTCGCTCGCGCCAAGGCCGAGGTTGTCGAAGAGGCCTGGCCGGGCCCGCCTCTAACAAGGCGCTATCACCAAACGGCAACCCGGAGTTCGCAACCCTCACCAGAGTCCTCAAGACGCGTCGGACGTTCACCGCGGTGGAACAAGAGGGGGGCGCTGACCCTGCCGGCCGCACCCAACGCTTGAGCGTTCGGATGTGCGCGCACCCTGCGGGGCATCCGGGCTGCCAGCGGGCGAGGCGAATGGAGATAGCGCGCGAGCGGCGCAGCACGACAGCAATCGGGAGATGCGCACCGGCGCGGCCGGCCTCACATCTAGCCTGTCGGGGCAGGCATTGTGCTGAGATATTAGAAGCCTGGATGGCTGATGCAGACCGGGTCGGCTCGCCGAACTGAGGAGAGGCTAGGGTCGACCCGTTGGTCTTCCTCGCCGATCACCGGCTGGAGGCGAAGTTCGATGCACGGGCTCGCGAGCTCGCAGAGACACGCAGGGACGGCTTCGTTGCGTTTTTGCGAGGGACTATTCCACGCCCCTGTTATGCCGAGATCGCATCCCTGACGGCTCGCGTGCGGCGGTTACAGGGGGCGACCCTCTTCCCCAAAAGAAATTGGTGGCGGTGTTAGACCGTTATGATGCGTGTAATGCGGATTTTGTTCTCGTTTGGCGTCTTTGTCATGCGGCTTTGAGGTCGACGGCGCGAACGAGGGTATCGAGATCAGCGACAACGAGCTGATAGAGCCGGATATGCTGCTGCGGAGCCACACAACGTGATTCTTTGTCGAATCTGTTGAGAAGCCGACTGACAGCCAGGGCTGCGAGCGGTGACATTTCCGACGGAAGCCCCGATCCCGGCTGGGGGCATTGGAGATGGAAAGGGTCGGGCCTGCGCTACCGAAAACATGAGGGGAG
>JASHRR010000427.1 GCA_030037185.1 Xanthobacteraceae bacterium
GATCCGCCAGGCACCGGTGAGCCGGCGCGCCGCGACCAGCACCTCGGCGAGCGTCGGCGTCCGCGACGCGGGCCGCGCGCAGCCGCGCGGGCCGGTTTGCGGCGAGCACCGCCTCGAGGTGGGCCTGCACGGCCTCGCCGGTCCGATCGATGCCGCTCACATCGCGACAGCGTGCGGTGACCGCTTCGCTCAAGGTCATGTCAATCCTGCGGTAGACGCGGGCCGTTCGCGCAGCGCCTGCCGCATCGCGACGCCCGCCGCGATCAGCTGCCGGTCGGCGGGCTTGCCCTTGTTGCCGGCAACGCCTGCTGCTTCATCTCGGCGACCCGCGGGCTGAAGCACGCCCGTATCGTCGGAAGCCCCTCGAGCTGAAATCGCGGCGGGCACGTGCAGGCATCGCCGCGAGCAACGCGCGAGGTGCTGCTGCGGGCCGGTGCCGAATGGTCACCGAGGTCGGTTCGCACCCGGGCAGAGTGTTCACCGGCGCAAGGGGGGGCAGGTCCGGCTTACCAGGCGCGTCGCCGGGGCTCTGGGGCCGCACGAAACAGGGACTTATCAGGTAGGGCTGGACGGCTCGTAAACTCTCGTGGAACCGTGTGGCGGAGGGGCTCAGCCGAATACGCGCCGGCAATGGATCCGCCGGAACATGCGCGCGGTCTGACCGTTAGTGAAATGGCGAGTAGCCCTAAGCAGCGCAACGCCACGCGAGCGGAGGGCGTTCCGGGGAAGTCCGGGGCAGGCCTAAGCAGAGCCGCTGGTTTGTTCACGCCGGCTGCGGCTTATGGTGGGCGCGCCTAGCCCACGCTGCACCTGATCCCCATTAACCCATTAATTTAATATTTAATTGAAATTCGATTCGAAGCCGCTCTTTGATCCATCGAGAAGCCGGCGGCCGCGACAGAATAATCATCACAAGTCGGCACGCCGACTGGAGCGGCCTTCGTCCCTCTTGCGACGGAGGCCGTTCTGGCGCTTCGCGTTGCGATTTGGGTCGGGTGCGGCAAGGGAACGCTTGAGATGATCTCGCGCAAATGCTTCGAGGTCATGCCGGCCGCGACCCCCGAGCAGGCGGTGGCGTGGAAAGCTTCGCGCTCAGCCCTGTTGCCGAGCGCAGCGGGTTCGAATTGCCAACTCGCGTGAAGGAACGAGGATGGTCCGATGAGCTATGTGCCTCACACCGAGGGCGAGCGGCGCGACATGCTCGCGGCAATCGGGTTAGACCGCATCGAGGATCTGTTCGCGGACATGCCGGCGCGCGTTCGATTTCCGCAGCTGAACCTTCCTCCAGGCCTTGCTGAACCGGATCTGCTGCGCGAGATGCAAGCGCAGGCGGCGCGCAATTTTCCGATCGACCCCGCGCGTTCGTTTCTGGGCGCCGGCGTGTACCACCATTTTCGGCCGTCGAGTGTCGACTATGTCCTCTCTCGAGGGGAATTCTACACCTCCTACACGCAGTACCAACCCGAGGTCAGCCAGGGGATGCTCCAGGCGCTGTTCGAGTACCAGAGCATGATTTGCCGGCTCACCGGCATGGAGGTGTGCAG
This sequence comes from Xanthobacteraceae bacterium, assembly GCA_030037185.1. The sequence goes on from JASHRR010000427.1 coordinate 1,545, forward strand.
CGCCAGCCACTATAACGGCGCGACAGCGATGGCCGAGGCCGTCCTGATGGCGCTCGGCGCAGCATCCGGCCGACGCAGCAAGGTGGTGATATCGCCCGCCGTCCACCCTCAATACCGGGAAGTCGTCAAAACGTACCTGCGCGGCACGCATGCGGCGGTGGTGGTCGGTGATGAGGATGGGACGGCCGACTTGACGCGGCTCAAGTCGTTGATTGACCAGGACACCGCTGCGTTCGTCGTCCAGAACCCCAATTTCTTTGGCCAATGGGAGCCGATCGAGGGTCTGGCCGACGTCATCCACCGCGCCGGCGGCCTGTTCATCGTTGTGACAGATCCGATTTCGCTCGGCTTGTTCCGGCCGCCGGGCGGGTACGGGGCGGACGCGGTCGCCGCCGAAGGCCAGTCGCTGGGCATTCCGCCGCAATTCGGCGGACCGCATCTCGGAATCTTCGCTACGCGCATGGCGCAGGTGCGGCGGATGTCCGGCCACTTGGTCGGCGAGACCATCGATGTCGACGGCCGTCGCGGCTATGTGCTGACGCTCGCCACCCGCGAGCAGCACATTCGCCGCGCCAAGGCGACCAGCAACATCTGCACCAACTCCGCACTCTGCGCGCTCGCGGCCGCCGTCTATCTCGCGACCATGGGCAAACGTGGCCTGAGGAAAGTCGCCGAGCTGTGCTACCACAAGAGCCATTATGCCGCCGCAGAGATCGGCAAGCTCAAAGGGTTCGCGATCAATCCGCAGGCGCCAGCGCGGCCGTTCTTCAAGGAATTCGTGGTGCGCCTGCCGGGCCCGGCGGCCGAGATCAACGCGCGCCTGCGCGAGCAGCATGCAATCATCGGCGGCTATGATCTCGGTGGCGAATACCCCCACCTGAAGGACCATATGCTGATCGCAGTGACGGAACTCAACACCCGCGCCAGCATCGATCAATTGGCGACGGCGCTTGGAAAGGCCGCGACGTGACGCGCGACAGGATAGCGACCGTCTATGAGCTGAGCGTGCCCGAGCGGGCCGGGATCGACCTGCCGGCCAGCGACGTGCCCGCGACGGATTTGCCGGCGGACGAACTGCGCGCGGATTGCGGACTGCCCGAGTTGTCGCAGCTCGACGTGATCCGCCATTACGTCGCTTTGTCACAGCGCAATTTCGGCGTCGATTCCGGCTTCTATCCGCTCGGCTCCTGCACGATGAAGTTCAACCCGAAGGTCAACGAAGTGGTCGCGCGGACCCCCGGCTTCGGCGAGACGCACCCGTTACAACACCAAGACACCGTGCAGGGAAACCTTGCGCTGATGTTCGAACTGCAGCGGTGGCTCGCGGAGATCGGCGGATTCGCCGGAATTTCGCTGCAGCCCTGCGCCGGCGCCCACGGGGAGTTGACCGGGCTGCTGATGATGCGCGCCTACCATCGCGAACGCGGCGACCTCAAGCGGACTCGCATCCTCATCCCCGACTCTGCCCATGGCACCAACCCGGCTTCGACGACAATGGCCGGCTTCACGGCAGTCGAGG
>JASHRR010000428.1 GCA_030037185.1 Xanthobacteraceae bacterium
CAGTCGGGTGGGACGGGCCGATCTCGTCGATGGGCAGGGCCAATGCGCCGGGTCGACGTCGCCGGACGCCGCAGCGGCACCGCGCGGCGTCGGCCTCGACATGACCGAATGTCAAGTGGTCCGCGCGCTCGGTCAGCCGCAGGCGGTCGACATCACACCGCAGCCGGGCGGTCAGCGCCGCGCCGTTCTAACCTACAAAACCGGCGAGCGGGCCGGAATCTATGAGTTTGTCGATGGTCGGCTGACCGGCATCGAGCGCGGCGACGAGCCGCCGCCGGCGGTCGAAAAAAAGCCAGCAGCAAAGAAACCGCGACCGCCCGCATGATGATGTCGGCGGGCCGCGCAAGTGCAGATTTCGGCTGGCCAGCTTGAGGTACCCGGTTTGTGCCCCGGTCGGCGCCGGGACAAGCGCCGCAAGACCAGCCATTATCTGATTCAATGCGGCCGAAATCCGCGCTAAGTTACGAACGACGATAAGTCCGCGAAAGCGCGACCACCAAGGCAACGCCCTCGTTGCCCGGGCAACGAGACACACGCAAGGATGAATTCATGTGCAAGCAGCACGTCCAGACTAAGCCACTGGGGCTTCTAACAGGATATGGCGCAGCACTCGCGCTTGCAGCGGCGTTGTTGGGAGCGCAGCTTGCGACGCCGGTGCTGGCGCAGCAGAACCGGCCGGCTGCCCCCCAGAGTGCAGATGCGCCGCGGGCCAATGCGGCGCCATCTCCCGAACAGGGCGTGCGGCCGCCGCGCGCGCAGAACGAAAATTCGCCGCGGCTTCCCGCCGATTCGATCACCGAGCATGCCGTCGAGTTGCCGGGCCGCACGCTGCATTTCAAGGCGACGGCCGGCGCCATCCCGCTCAACGATGCGGAAAGCGGCAATCTGCAGGCGGAAGTAGCTTTCGTTGCCTATGTGCTCGGTGACCCCAGTCGTCCGGTAACCTTTTTGTTCAATGGCGGCCCCGGCGCCGCCTCCGCCTACCTCGACATCGGGGCGGTGGGTCCGTGGCGGTTGCCGATCGATAACATTTCGGCGTCGGCAACGCCGGCACTGGGTCCCAACGCCGACACCTGGCTCGACTTCACCGACCTCGTGTTCATCGATCCGGTCTTGACCGGCTATAGCCACATCGTGGCGAGCGGCGACAACGTGCGCCGCCAGCTGCTGTCGGTAGATGGCGATGCCAGTGCGCTCGCGGTGGTGATTCGCAAGTGGGTCGAGAAGAACGGCCGGCAGGGTGCGGTTAAGTTTCTGGTTGGCGAAAGCTATGGCGGATTCCGCGTGCCCAAGGTCGCGCACGATCTTGTCGATCAGCAGGGCGTCGGCGTGCGGGGGTTGATCATGATCTCACCGGTGCTCGACTTCAGCAATTTCGCCCAGCGCCGCCACAATCCGATGTCTTGGATCACGCGCCTGCCGTCGATGGCGGCGACCGTGATGGAAGGCACCGCGCCGTTCGACCGCAATGCGTTGCGCGAAGTCGAGAACTATGCGGCCGGCGATTATCTGCGCGATCTCATGCGCGGCGAACGTGATGCTGAGGCAATCGAGCGCATGACGCCGCGCGTTGCGGCTCTCACGGGCCTCGATCCTGCCCAGGTGAGAAAGCTCGCCGCCCGCATCGACAACGGTACGTTTCAGCGCGAACGCAATCGCGCGCACGGCACGGTGGCGAGCGTTTATGACCCGACCATCACAGCCTTCGACCCGTCGCCGCACGCGGCGCAGACCCGCTTTTCCGATCCGGTGCTCGATGCCATCGGGCCGCCGCTCACCGCCGCCATAACGGCGCTTTATCAGGGCCCGCTCAAGTGGCGGGTCGAGCAGCCCTATCGTCTGCTCAATGGCGAGGTCAACGGCCAATGGAACTGGGGTCGTGGTCGTGCAGGTCCGGAGGTCGTGGATGATCTGCGCAACGCGCTCGCCTCCGACCGTGATCTTCTGGCAATGGTCGCCCACGGCGCCAGCGATCTCGTCACGCCGTATTTCGGCAGCCAGCTCATCCTCGATCAGATGCCGGTGTTCGGCTCCGCCGACCGCCTGAAGCTCGCTGTCTATGGCGGTGGTCACATGTTCTACTCCCGCGACGCCTCCCGGCGCGCGTTCCGGGAAGATGCGCTGGCGCTGTACCGGGCGGCGCTGCAGAAGGAGTGATGCGCCAGCGTGCTGCCAAAACTAGGCGCGAAAATTCAGCGTTTTCCTCGTAGCGCCGGTCAAATACAGCCCGCTTGTCATAAACAGTGGACGCGCCACAAGGTGTGCGAATCCCGGGAGCTTGTGTGACCGCTTCCGCGTTCGCCGCGGGGCCTGCATGCGGCCTGCAACGCCATGCTCAAGGGCGACGCCGGCGATCGGCCGTGGACGATAACTGCGAGTGTGCCTTGCGCTGCTCGCCGGCGCGGCGGTTCTTTGCATGGTCCGTCGCGGCGAGCCGGCCCGATATCGCGGTGTCGGGCCTTCGTCATGTCGGATTCACTGTGTTCCTGGTGCGCCCTGTGGATCCGGCGATTTCAGTGAAACCGAGGCGATGCTCGGCGGCTCGTCGCCGCTGCTGCGGCCGTATTCGCGGGCGAGCCGCTCGATTGGGTCGCCGTGCGTGGAATCCTGCTCGTGGGCATCGTCTCCCGCGGACATGCGCAAAGGTCTGCCGATCGCCTGATTGCCGCCGGCCCCTGCCGCCGGTGCGTTCATCGACAGTGGCATTCGGGATGGCCGCGACGGCTTCAGCAAGACCTACCTGGCGCGGCAGGCGAAATAGCAGCAAGTTCGCTCCGTCGCATCAAACCATCGGTGTCATCGCCTGCGACGGCGGGCGATCCGGTATTGGCCGGACGGCCTCCCATAGCACGGCAAGAACAAAAGAGGCGACCAAGGTGCCAGTGGCACCCTGAGGCGGGGGCAGCGATTCCAAATCCTGTACTCTCGGCGGTCCGGACCGTGATCGTCCCGGCCTCGCCGCGCAGTTCGGCCAATGCGGCAGCGAAGGCCGGTTGAGTGCGCGGATAGGTCGTCGCGGGCAGCGGCCTGGAGAAGCGAGGGCAAGCCATGCCGCTCAACGTAATCACAAAAGCTCTAACCGGCCGCCACCGCGTTGTCATACGCCTCGCTCAGTGTGAGCCATTGGCTTTCGGCATCCGCAAGGCTGCGTACGACGTCGGCGCGTTCTTTGCCGAGCGTCGCGACCCGAGAGGGGTCGCGACCATAGAGGGCGGGATCGGCGAGTGCTGCATCAATCTCGGCAAGCCTTTTGGCAAATCGGCAAACCGCCTTGTCGCATTCGTCAATGCGCCGCCTGAGCGGGGCAAGCTCGCTGCGCCTCTCGGCTGCGGCCCGGCGCAGGGCCGCCCGCGACGCGCGCGCTTCGCCGCTGTTGTTGCGCTCCCGGACCTCGCTCGGCCCCTCCTCAAGCGAACCCGCAAGCACCAGCCGGCGGTAGTCGTCAAGATCTCCGTCGAAGGGAGCGACCTCGCCGTTGGCGACGAGCAACAGCCGCTCGACACAGGCCTCCAAAAGAAAGCGATCGTGGGAAACCAGGATGACCGCGCCGGAATAATCGTTGACCGCCTCGATCAGCGCTGCGCGGCTGTCGATATCGAGGTGGTTGGTGGGCTCGTCCAGGACCACAAGATGCGGCCCCTCGAAGGTCGCAAGCCCGATGAGCAGACGCGCCTTCTCTCCGCCCGACAGGCTCGCCACTTTGGTGTCGGCCATGGCGGCCGAAAAGCCGATCGCGCCGGCGCGCGCGCGTACCTTGGCCTCCGGCGCGTCCGGCATCAGTCGTCGCAGATGGTCGTAGGCGCTTGCGTGGGGATTGAGTTCGTCGAGCTGATGCTGGGCGAAATACGCCGTTTTGAGCTTGTCTGCACGGGTTAGGCGCCCCGAGAGCGGTGCGAGCCGGTCGGACAGGAGCTTGGCCAAGGTCGATTTGCCGTTGCCGTTGGCGCCAAGCAGAGCGATGCGATCGTCCGCATCGATGCGCAGCGTGAGCCGCCGTAGCACCGGAGCGTTGGGTTCATAACCGACGGCGACGTCGTCGAGCGCGATGATCGGCGGTGACAAGGGCTTTGCGGGGGAGGGGATCGCGATCGGGCGGGCCCCGTCGGCGACGGGCAGGTTGATTGGCTGCAGTTTCGTCAAGAGCTTGAGGCGCGATTGCGCCTGGCGCGCCTTGCTGGCCTTGGCGCGGAAGCGTTCCACGAACGCGGTCAGATGCTTGCGCTGCGCCTCCTGCTTGCGCGCGAGGCTCTCCTCCAAGACAAGCCGCTCGTTGCGCTGGCGCTCGAAGGAGGTGTAGTTGCCGCGATACAAGGTGAGCTTGGCGCGCTCGAGATGCAGAATTGAATCAACGGCGGTGTCCAGCAGATCGCGGTCGTGACTGACGATGATAACGGTGCGCGGATAATGCGCGATGTGATCCTCGAGCCACAAGGTGCCTTCGAGGTCGAGATAGTTGGTGGGTTCATCGAGCAACAGCAAATCCGGTTCGGCAAACAACACCGCCGCAAGGGCCACCCGCATACGCCAGCCGCCGGAGAATTCCGCGCACGGCCGTTGCTGATCCGCATGCGAGAAGCCGAGTCCTGCGAGTATGCCGGCGGCGCGCGCAGGCGCCGCGTGGGCTGCGATGTCGGCAAGGCGCGACTGGATTTCGGCGATGCGATGCGGTTCGGTGGCGGTCTCGGCTTCCCGCAGCAGGGCGGTGCGCTCGGCATGGCCCTCAAGCACAATGTCGATCAGGCGCTCCGGCCCGCCCGGGGCTTCCTGCGGCAGCCGGCCGATGGTCGCGCGCGCCGGGCGAACGAAGCTGCCGCGCTCGACGGCCATGTCGCCCGCAATAGCACGAAACAGGGTGGATTTTCCGGTGCCGTTGCGCCCGACAAGCCCGACGCGGGCGCCGTCGGGAATCTGCACCGTCGCGCGTTCGATCAGGAGCCGTCCAGCCAGACGCAGCGAAACATCGTCGATCACCAGCATGGGCCTTAATGACCCCATCGCGGGCGTTTGCGCAACCCGGCAGCGGAGCCGCGGAGCCCGAAGCCAGCCAAATCCGCCTTGCCGCATTTCGGCCAAATGCCGGACGGCGGCGCCAACGCTGGCTACGTCGCTTCGCTGCGAGCTACCAGGCCTGCGTCAGCGCGCCTGTTGCCAATGCCGTACTGGGCAACGACAATCGGATGGGCAGCGGGGACCGAATCAGGAGAGAATATGTGCGTTGCCGGATGTGAAGAGAAGGTCTGGGCAGCCTTGAGCAGGCGGAGCTTCTTCACCGGCGCCGCTGCCACCGGATTTGCGGCAGCGGCGGTGCCCGCACGGGCCGCGCAAACGCGGAGCTTCACCAAAGCGGTGGACCTCACGCACACCATGTCGGCTGAATTTCCGACCTTCATGGGCAAACCCGGTATCGAAATGGAACGCGAATTCGATTTCAAGAAGGACCGTTTCAATTTGTTCTGGTGGCACATCGTCGAGCATGCCGGCACCCATCTCGACGCTCCTCTTCACTTCTCCGAGACCGGGCTTTCAGCCGAGAAGCTGCCAATCGAGCAGCTGGTCATTCCGCTTGCAGTGGTCAATGTGGTTTATCAGGCCGAGCAGGACGCCGACTATCAATTGTCCCGCGAAGATCTGGCCAAATGGGAATCCAAGCATGGCCGTCTGCCGGCCGGCTGCTGCGTCGCGCTGCATTCGGGCTGGGGCGAACTGGCAACCAGCGATCCGGCCACCTTCATCGGGCGCGACGTCAACGGCACTTTGCATTTTCCCGGTTTTGCGCCCGAGGCCGCTGAATGGCTGCTAAAAGAAAGACAGGTCGCCGGTCTCGCGGTCGACACCATGTCGCTCGACCATGGACCGTCGCGGGAGTTCAAAACCCATCAACTATGGCTGCCATCGGGCCGGTGGGGGCTCGAAAACGTCGCCAATCTCGACAAGGTGCCGGAGGCGGGCGCGACTCTCGTCGTCGGCGCCCCCAAAGTGAAGGGTTCGACCGGCGGCTTGACCAGGGTTATTGCGCTGGTGTGACGCTCGTTCCCTTCATCGTCGGCCGCCGCCGGCGCCGACCGTCGAGGGTTGCCCGGCAAGTTCGGCCAGCTTGCTCTTCACGGGATCGAGGGTCGGCCTCAACACGTCGCCCACGCCCGGCATATCGAGGACCTTATTGGAGAGCTGGTCGATCGCGGGCAGGGCGGGAGCAATCACGCCGGCAATGCTCTTGCGTTGATCCGGGGTCAGCTGTCCGGCCAAGCCGCTGACTTTATCAATCTGATTTTTGGCTGCGTCCAGCTTGGGAAGCGCCGCCTTGGCCGAGTCGACGTCGGTAACGCCCTGCAGCGACGTGCGCATATCACTCATGCTGTCGCCGAGCGTGTTCTTGACGTCAACGCCGTCAACGATGACGTTCTTGTTGGCAGTGGACATCTCTGGGGTGGGTGCTTGCTGCATCGCCTGCTGCTGCCGGTGCTGGCCAGGCCCGAACAGATACTGAAGGAGGCCGCCAAGCAGGAGCAGGGGAATCGCCCAGTAAACCCAGTTTGAAGAGCCGGATGTCGCGCTCCGCGGGGCACGTGTGTCGGCCGCTCCCGTTGGGCGGCCGGCAGAAGAAGAGGTGGGCTGCGAGAATTGTCCGGTCGTCGCCGCCGGTCGGCCAGCCTGAGCGGCTGCCGATGTGGCGGTGCCCCTGACCGACTCGAGCCCAGTGCCGAGGCCGGCCCTGTCAAGTGCTTCACCCATCCCGGCGGGCAGCGCCTGAGCGATCTGCTCCTTCTGCGACGCCAACAGGCTGGTGAGGCTGCCGCTATCGACCCCCCGCGCTCCTATCTGCCTGCCGATGAGCCCCATGACCAGCGGCGTCAGCATGCCGAGCATCGAATTCGCCCTGTTCTGTCCGAGACCGGAAAACCTGGCGACGGCCCCGGTCAGACTAGCTTGATCGTGGGTACCGAGCAACGAGGTAAGCAGGCTCGATCCCCTTTCAATGAAGGAGGATTGATTGGTGCCGCCAATCATGCTGGCAAAGTTGTCCAGCACCCCGGATTGCTGTTTGATTGTGTTGACGAGACTCTGGGCTCCGCCCGGTTTGTCAGCAAGCCCGCTGAATGCGGCAAGCAACGCCGGCACGCCCGCACTCACACCAGATTGCGCATCACCGCGATTGAGCCCGAGCGCGGCGGCGATTCGCCCGACCATGTCAGGCGTCAGGAACTGCATCATGTACGAGACGAGATTGGTAGCCATGAGCTTCCTCGACTTCTCCAGGTCCGCCTGACTCAAACGCGCGTTTTCGGTTCGAGTTCCAGCCGACGCCGGCACCGACAGTTCCCCGCATTCTTGGGATGGGCCGCCCCGGATTGCAGGCGCATCGCCCGCATCGTCTAGTGCCGGGCGGCTCGCCCCGCGACCAAGTCCTCCTGATCCGGTCCGCGCCGGGATCAGGCTGCCGATCCACGCCTCATCGGAAAACACCGCCGATCTCCCCAACAGCGTCAAACCGCTGGCTACGATGCTGTCCTCGCTCACCACGGCGGGTGCGGGTCGTGCCGGTGTCCTCTGTAGATCTCGGGATCGCGGGACCTTGCGGCGTCGGCACGAGATGGCCGGCGAACCAGTCACGCGACCTCAAGTCACTAAGTAGTCGATGAGATTGCGGCCACCCCCTTTCGGTTCGCCGCAAAGAACTCCAGTGCCATCGCCATGCCGCCGATGAAGGCCGG
>JASHRR010000429.1 GCA_030037185.1 Xanthobacteraceae bacterium
AGATGGCCAGGCGTCACCATCAGGCCGACCAGTGCGGTAAACACCACGAGCGACATAACCCGTGGCTTCATCAACGCAATATAGTCGCGGACCGAGGCGTCGCTGACGGCAAAGCCGACAGGCTTGGGATCGTGATCAACGGTAATGTCTGTCATGTGATGTCTGTCTGGGCCACCACCCCAGCGCGATGTCCTTCCGGTTCTTCTGGTTCCGGGTGCCCCGCTTATCGTGCCGGCGGGTCGCTCCTGCCGCTCACATACCCCCTCGCTGCCTTCCCTGCAATGCGAGGGAAGGCAAGGAGGGAGCGACGGGCCGCCTCACCTGATAAGCGGCAGCACATCGAACTGATGGAACGGCGGCGGCGACGGCAAGGTCCATTCGAGGGTGGTTGCGCCCGCCCCCCACGGATTGTTGGCCGCCTTCTCCTTGCGGATGAAGGCGCGCACCATTCCGTAGAAGAAGATCAGCATGCCGATGCCCGAGATATACGATCCGATCGAGGACACCAGGTTCCAGCCGTGGTAGGCGTCCGGGTAGTCGACGTAACGCCGCGGCATCCCGGCAAGGCCCAGGAAGTGCTGCGGGAAGAACACCAGGTTCACGCCAACGAAGGTGACCCAGAAATGCAGCCTTCCGATCCAGTCCTCGTACATGTAGCCGGTGATCTTGGGGAACCAGTAGTACCAGCCGGCGAAGATCGTAAAGACGGCGCCGAGTGACAGCACGTAGTGAAAGTGCGCCACCACGTAGTAAGTGTCTTGAAGCACCCGATCGACCGCGGCGTTCGCCAGCACGACGCCGGTCACCCCGCCGATGGTAAACAGGAAGATGAACCCGACCGCCCACAGCATCGGCGTCTTGAACTCGATGGAACCGCCCCACATGGTAGCGATCCAGGAAAATATCTTCACGCCGGTCGGCACCGCGATCACCATGGTGGCGGCGACAAAATAGGCCTGCGCTCCAGCCGACATTCCCACCGTATACATGTGATGCGCCCACACAACGAAGCCGATCACGCCGATCGCCACCATGGCGTAGGCCATGCCGAGATAGCCGAACACCGGCTTCTTGCTGAAGGTGGCAACGATCTGGCTTACCATGCCAAAGCCCGGCAGAATCAGGATGTAGACCTCGGGGTGGCCGAAGAACCAGAACAGGTGCTGGAACAGCAGCGGATCACCGCCGTAGTTAGGATCGAAGAACGCGGTGCCGAAATTGCGATCCGTCAGCAGCATCGTGATGGCGCCCGCCAGCACCGGCATGGCGAGCAGCAACAAGAACACCGTCACCAGGATCGACCACACGAACAGCGGCATCTTGTGCAGCGTCATGCCCGGGGCACGCATGTTGAAGATGGTGGTGATGAAGTTGATGGCGCCGAGAATCGAGGAAGCGCCGGCAAGGTGCAGCGAAAGAATGGCAAAATCGACCGCCGGCCCCGGATGACCCGTGATGGACGATAACGGTGCATAGATTGTCCATCCCGCCCCCACTCCGTTTGAGCCGGACGCGCCTTCGACGAAGGTCGAGGTGATCAGCAGCGCAAATGAGGCCGGCAGCAGCCAAAACGAGATGTTGTTCATGCGCGGGAACGCCATGTCGGGCGCGCCGATCATCAGCGGCACGATCCAGTTGCCGAACCCGCCGATCATCGCCGGCATCACCATGAAGAAGATCATGATCAGGCCGTGCGAGGTGACGAACACGTTGTAGGTCTGCGTATTGTGGAAGATCTGCAGGCCCGGATCCTGCAGCTCCATCCGCATGAGGATTGACATCGAGGCGCCGATCACACCCGCCATGATTGCAAACACGAGGTACATCGTGCCGATGTCCTTGTGATTGGTGGAATAGACGAAACGCCGCCAACCGGTCGGATGGCCGTGGTCGCCGGGGTAAGTTTCGTGCGCAGTTGCGTGGGTATCCATCTCAGTTGTCCTCGAATTCCGCTCTCGCGTTTCCCTCCCCATCCTCCCGAGCGGGCGGGGGTCAGGAGAATAACGGCCTCGTTTACTCGCTCCAAAGACCGGCAGTCGCAACCTTGCCTGGGACTGTGTTGCTGGCGAATTTCTTCTTCGCCTCCTCCACTCAGGCAGCGAAGTCCGCTTCGCTCACCACGTGGACGGCGATCGGCATAAAAGCATGGTCCTTGCCGCACAGTTCCGAGCACTGGCCGTAAAACCAGCCTTCCTTGGTCGCCTTGAACCAGGTTTCATTCAGGCGTCCCGGAATCGCGTCGATCTTGATGCCGAACGACGGCACGGTAAAGGAGTGAATCACGTCGAAGCCGGTCACCTGCATCCGCACCACTTTATTGACCGGAACCACCATCTCGTTGTCGACCGTGAGCAGCCGCGGCTGGCCCGGCTTGAGGTCCTTCTCGGGCACGATCAACGAATCGAACTCGAAGTCGCCATTGTCCGGATAGTCGTATTTCCAGTTCCACGTGACCCCGGTCGCCTTGATGGTGAGATCGGCCGGCGGCGTGTTGAGCTGGTAGAACAGGATGCGGAAAGACGGCAGCGCAATGATGACAAGGATGCACACCGGGATCACCGTCCACAACACCTCGACCAATGTGTTGTGGGTCGTGCGCGACGGCGTCGGATGGGCCCTCGCATTAAACCTGACGATCACCGTCACGAGCAACGCCAGGACGAAAGTGGTAATTGCGGTGATGATCCAGAACACGAAGGAATGGAGCCAAACCACGTCGTCCATCACCGGAGAGGCGGAGTCCTGCAAGCCGATCTCCCAGGGCGAGGCCTGCCCCAAACCTGCAAATGCCGCGCCTTCAGGCATCAGTAGAGCGGCGGCTATGACCGCCAGAACTGTCATTCGCAAAAAGACCGGCATTGTCGTCTCAACTCCTTGAATGCGGCCGCATACGGCCAACCCGCACCGCGAATTCGGCATGAGGATGCGAATTTGCCTTTGGCTGCGTCGGGGGCCGCAGTGGGCGATCTCGCCCTCCTCTCCCCCGCATGCGGCGGAGGGCAGGGCAGGAGGCAGCCGGAATGCCCAGCGCACCATCAACCACAATTCCGCTGCACTCGCAACGTGCAACCGCAGCTTCACTGCACTTGCAATATGCAACCACAATTCTACTCGCAATGTCGCTCATGCGACGATGTTGTGATCGTTTACGGCGGTCCCGCGTGCTTGACAAGGCGAATCGCCGGGCTAGGCACAGAGCAATCGAGACTGCCGCCGCAACTGCCCGGCAGGTCGCCAGAGATCGGAGAATGGCACCATGATGGTTCCGCACCAAACCGCTGTCCTTGCCGACAGACCGGCCCCGGCCGCGCGGAGTTCGGGATTCGGTGCTCTGCGCGCCGCGACGTTTGCTGCCGCCTGTGCCCGCAGCTGGCGGCGTGTCGCATACACATGGCTTGCCGCATTCCTCGTCGCGGCATTGCCCTCGCAGGCTTTCGCCCAGGGGGCCGTAAAGTCGGTGCACGGCGACTGGCAGATCCGATGCGAAACGCCGCCGGGCGCTCAAAACGAGCAGTGCGCCTTGTTTCAAAGCGTGGTCGCCGAAGACCGGGCGAATGTCGGCATCACCGTGCTGGTGCTCAAGACCGCCGACCAGAAAGCGCGACTGATGCGGGTTCAGGCACCGCTCGGCGTGCTGCTGCCGGCGGGGCTCGGGCTCAAAATCGACAATGCGGATGTGGGCAGGGCAGGCTTTGTGCGCTGTCTGCCGCGCGGATGCTACGCTGAGGTCGTTTTGGACGACGCGCTGGTCAGCAAGCTGCGCTCGGGGCAGACCGCGACGTTCTTCATCTTTCAGACGCCGGAGGAAGGTATCGGTTTTCCTCTTGGCCTGAAGGGATTCGGCGAGGGCTACGACAAACTGCCGTGACCCTGCGTCGCGCACTCTTATGATAGATTGTGTCGCCTCGCTGGCCTCCCCGCAAGCGCCGCGAGTCAATCTCGCTTTCGCTTCGGGGGATCGATGCGAAAAATCAGCAGCACAGGCTATCCCGGACGCCTGATCGCGATCGTTGCCTTGGCGGCGCTGATGACATCGGCAACGGCTGCGGGAACGCTGCGTGCAAACGCCCAGACTTACCCGCAACGGCCGATCCGACTCATTGTACCATCCGCGCCAGGGGGGCCGACTGATATTCCGGCCCGGCTGCTGTCGCAAATCCTCCCCAAGCTCGGCCAACCTGTGGTGATCGACAACCGGCCAGGCGCCGGCGGAGCGATCGGAGCGCGCGTCGTGGCCGCATCGCCACCCGACGGCTATACGCTACTGGTCGGCAATACCAGCGTGCTGGCGGTGATACCTGCGGTGTCGGCGAGCGCAGGCTATGACCCCAACCGGCATTTCTCCGCCGTCGCCGAGTTCTCCGAGAGTTATCAAATCCTGGTCGTGCATCCGTCGATGGCGGCGACAACCGTCGGCGACCTGATCGCATACGCGAAGGCCAATCCCGGCAAGCTAAACTATGCGCAGACCGGCGCCGGCGGCCTGCCGCATCTCACCGGCGAACTGTTCAAGTCCGCAGCCGGCGTCGACATTGTCGGCGTACCCTACAAAAGCGGCGCCGATTCCATCACCGGACTGCTTGGCGCCCAGGTCGATATGACGTTTGAGAGCATCACCATCCTGCTGCCGCTGATCCGGGAGGGACGGCTGCGGGCGCTCGCGGTCACCAGCCGTAGCCGCACGCCGCTCGCCAACCACCTGCCAACCATGATCGAGACCGGCGTTCCCGATTTCGAGGTTACGACCTTCAACGGCATCGTGGCTCCGGCCGGCACCCCGCCGACGATCATCGCGCGCCTTAATGCCATCATCAACGAGGGCCTGCGCACGGGTGAGATGCAAGCCAGCATCCGCAATCTCGGCGCGGTCCCGACCCCGGTTTCAGCCGCAGAATTCAGCGCATTGATCGCTGCGGAGGGGCGCAAATGGTCGGCCGTCGCCAAGGCTGCGCACGTGCAGATCGATTGATCGAAAGCAGAGCAGCAAGTTCGCTCCCTGGAGCATAAGGGGCACGGCGACGGGAGGAGATGACAAGCATGGCTAAGATCGTGTTTGCGGCCGGGACCTCGCACACCCCCATGCTGCTTGCGGCGGACGAAATTCTGTCGCGCTTTGTCGAAACCGACCAAAAAATGAAGCATCGCGACAAGGAGGGCCGGCCGGTCACCTACGGGGATTTGCTGGAACGGGCCGATCCCAAGCTCGCACATCTGGTTGCCCCGGAAAATCTCGTCGCCCGCCAGAATGTGGCGCGGGCCGCGGCGGGTCGCCTGCGCGAAGCTGTGCGGGCGGCAGCCCTCGACACTCTCATCGTGTTCGGTGACGACCAGAACGAAAGCTATCTGGAGGACTGCCGGCCGACATTCGCGATCTATTACGGCGACACCATCCGCAACGGCAGCGCCCAGCACAGCACCTACGCGGACCTGCCCGACTGGTACATTCGCAACCGCGCCGGCTTCTTCGAGCCGGCCGAGCCACGCGACTATCCGATCGATGCCGCACTCGCTCGCCATCTCATCGAAGCCCTGGTGGCGGCCGAGTTCGACCTTGCAGCCTCAAAATCGCTGCGTGCCGGTGAAGGCGAAGGCCATGCCATGGCCTACGTGCATCGCCACGTCATGGACGCCAGCGCGCCGATCCCGATCGTGCCGGTATTTCTTAATACCTATTTCGCGCCCAACCAGCCGAGTCCGCGGCGCTGCTACAAGCTCGGCCAGGCGGTGCGCCGGGCGGTCGAGATCTACCCGGGTGATGAACGGATCGGCATACTGGCCTCGGGCGGCCTGAGCCATTTTCTGGTGGATGAGGAGTTCGATCGCGCCATCCTCAAGGCGCTCGCCGACAAGGACCGGGCGTTCCTGCAGAGCCTGCCGCGCAACAAGCTCAACGCCGGCTCATCCGAAATCCTAAATTGGGTGGCGCTCGCGGGTGGCGCTGAGGGCATCGATCTCAATTGGCTCGAATACGTCCCGGGCTACCGCACGCCCGCTGGCACGGGAACCGGAATGAGCTTTGCGACGTGGGGGTAAGGCAAACCGATGCATCTAAGGGAGGCGATGGACATCCGACCCGGCAGAAGCCCAGGAGAAGATGGAACTCTACCCCCCTTGCCAAGGGCTGAAGCCGGACGCGGCACGGCACATAGCAGTGTCGATTCGCCGATCGGGTGGCGCTGTGGACCCTGTGGAGTTGCCGGCCCGCACGACGGCCGACTGCCAGGGCCGACAGGCCCTCCGAGAGCGGCTGATCGGCAGGGCATTGCGACGATTGTGACAGACTTCTTCTGGCGCGCCCTGCCCGGTTGCGCTCGGGCGCCCTGCGAGGCCGGACGGCAACGCGGAAACATCACGGTCGAGCCGCACCCCGACGAGCTGTCGTTTTCGCATTGCTGCAGGCGCTACTGCGCCGCGATCTGCACCTCCGGCGCTGCGGCGCGGACGTCGGCATCAACGTGGCTCTCGAACTGCACGAAATTGTCTTGGAACATGGCCACCAGGCTGCGCGCGGTGTCGTGGAATTCTGCCTTGTTCTGCCAGGTCTTGTGTGGATAGAGCAGATGCGGCTCGACGCCCGAAAGCTGGGTCGGGACCGAGAAACCGAAATACGGGTCGGTGCGGAACGTGGCATTGCGCAGGGACCCGTTCAGCGCAGCGGTGACGAGGGTGCGGGTGACCTTGATCGGCATGCGTCTTCCGACGCCATATCTGCCGGCGGTCCAGCCGGTATTGACCAGCCAGCAATCGACCCCATGGGCGCCGATCAGTTCGCGCAGCAGATTGCCGTAGATGGAGGGGTGACGCGGCAGAAACGGCGCACCGAAGCAGGTGGAAAATTCCGGCTGGACTCCGACCAGCCCCTTCTCGGTGCCGGCGACCTTGGCCGTGTAACCGGACAGGAAGTGATACATCGCCTGCGCCGGGGTGAGCTTTGCAATCGGCGGCATGACGCCAAAAGCGTCCGCCGTGAGCAGCACGATGTTCTTCGGCATGCCGGCACGGCCGGTGCGGGAGGCATTCGGGATGTAATCGAGCGGATAAGCGGAGCGGGTGTTCTCGGTTTTGCGGTCGTCATCGAAGTCGCAGAACCGGGTCTCGGGATCAAAGGCGACGTTTTCGAGAATGGTGCCGAAGCGCAGCGTCGCCGCATAGATTTCGGGCTCGGCTTCTTTAGAGAGCCGAATGCATTTTGCATAACAGCCCCCTTCGAAGTTAAACACACCTTGCGGTCCCCAGCCGTGCTCGTCGTCGCCAATCAGGGTCCGGTTCGCGTCGGCCGACAGGGTGGTCTTGCCGGTGCCGGACAGGCCGAAGAACAGCGCGACGTCGCCGTCCTTGCCGACATTCGCCGAACAGTGCATCGGCATCACGCTCTCTGCCGGCAAATAGTAGTTGAGCGTTGTGAACACCGATTTCTTCATTTCGCCGGCGTAATAGCTGCCGCCGATCAGAATCATGCGCTTGGTGAAATCGATCGCGATGACGGTTTCGCTACGCACGCCATGACGTTTGGGATCGGCCTTGAAGGACGGCAGACACACGATCGTGAAATCCGGCGCGTAATTCGGAATTTCCGAGCGGTCGGGCCGGATCAGCAAGGTTCGGATGAAGAGTGAATGCCAAGCCAGCTCGGTAAACACGCGGGCCTTGATGCGATATTTCGGGTCGGCGCCGCCATAGAGGTCTTGCACGTAAAGCTGCTTGCCCTTGGCGTGGTCAAGAAAATCCTCGTGCAGCAGCGCGAACTGGGCCGGGGTCAGCTTGCCGTTCTTTTCCCACCAGATCGTCTTTTCGGTGTGCTCGTCGCAGACGATAAACTTATCCTTGGGGCTGCGGCCGGTATGCACGCCGGTTTCAGCGCACAGCGCGCCGCCCTGGACCAGATGCGCCTCGCGGTTTGCGAGCGCATGTTCGTAAAGCGGCGCCTCGGGCAAATTCCAGTGGACGGCAGCGAGGTCAGAAAATCCAAAATGGTCGGCGCCATAGGCGCTGTTGCGTAAACCTTCTTCTTTCACGGCAGCCCTCCGCGTAAATTCTTCGGTCACTGATGCCGCCCAAGCCCCGCCCAGAGTGGCCCGGCAGAACGAATTGGCACACCCCGGAGTCCTGAGTAGCGCACCTATAGCGGCCCTTCACAACCCTGCCAAGATCACTCCAAGGGCATGACTGAGTCGCCGGTCAAAAATCCGGCTGCCGGAAAAATTGGTTAAAAATCCGGCCGCCGGGAAAACTTGTCGGGGCGCGCCGACCACGCCAGGCTTGAGCGTGCGCACCGGGAACGCCAGTGGCGAGGAGATCGTCGTGAGGCATTTCGACGCAGCGGCGTGGATTATGGGGATTGCGCTTTCCGGTGACGCGATGCAGCCTGCCCCACCAACAAATCCGCTCACGGATTTCGGTTGAAGGGTTTGCGGCGCGTTGCACGTGGGCGGTGAACACCGCGGCTTCATCACTGCGCCCGGGCGCGGGCTCCCCACTCAGCTAATGTCTTGCGCAAAGCAAGACCGCTGGTGACGCGCGCCGCGAACGGTATGCGCGCAATGCGATCACCGAGGGCGAGGTCAAGTCCGTCCGGATCGATGCCTGTGACTTGCCATGCCCCATCCGCTTCACCGAGCAGCTTCGTTGCGTACAAGCGCACCGCATCGGGATGGTCGGCATTCATGTGCTCGAGCGCACTTTCTTCGATCTCGATGATCTCACCGGCGCCTTCAAGGTCGGTCATGACATCGCTGGCCTTAAGATCGGCTGCCCGTGCGAACCCGCCATTGAGATGGGCCGACAAGATGTGCAGTCGCCAGAACATGAAGTCGGCGAAGCCGGCATAGAGCCTGGCTTTCGGATGGCGGGAGAGAAAGCGCCGCCGGATCCGCGCCGCGCCCGGCGCATCGGGCCTGATCGCCGCGAAGGTACCGAGGACGGTAAGCCGCGGATGGGCAAGCGGATCGCCTTTTCCGGCGGCGGCGAGCAAGATCGACGCTCGCGGATCAACCTCGATATTCGCCGTGTGGGTGGACAGTCGCGAGACCAGGATCAGGGGTGAGCCGTCCGCATCGGTCGCAACATTGACGAGGGAGGAAAACGGATGACCGGTGTTGCGGTCGATCGTTGCAAGGGCGCCGGCCCGGATAACCCGCAGCAGTTCTTTCGCGACGGCTATAGGATTGAAATCTTCAGGTGGACGGGCGGTCTCGGGCAGCCGGTTTGGCATAATTCCGGGCAACGCCCCTGTGTTTTCTGCCGCCGCCATGGTTTCATCCACCCTTAATAATTGTTCCCCCACCTCAACGCTGTGGTTTATCGCCACATTTTCGCCCCCCTGAGCAGCTTGGTAACGCAATTCTTGCTTGGGACTCGTCAATCCATGCTAGAAGGCATCTCATGGCGACTATCGCTCTTGTCGACGATGACCGCAACATCCTGACCTCTGTCTCCATTGCGCTGGAGGCCGAGGGATATCGGATCATGACCTACACGGATGGCGCCTCCGCGCTTGAGGGATTCAAGTCGAGCCCGCCCGATCTGGCCATCTTGGATATCAAGATGCCGCGTATGGACGGCATGGAAACGCTGCGGCGTCTGCGACAGAAATCCGATATGCCGGTCATTTTCCTCACATCCAAGGATGAGGAAATCGATGAATTGTTCGGCCTCAAGATGGGAGCCGACGATTTCATCCGCAAACCGTTCTCGCAACGGCTTCTGGTCGAACGCGTCAAGGCCGTGTTGCGCCGTTCCGGCGGCAAAGACGGCACTGTGGCCAAGGAGACCGATACCGCCAAGGTGCTTGAGCGCGGGTCGCTGCGGATGGATCCGGAACGCCACACCTGCACGTGGAAGAATGAGCCCGTGACGTTGACCGTAACGGAATTTCTGATCCTGCAGGCGCTGGCGACCAGGCCGGGCGTGGTCAAGAGTCGCAACG
>JASHRR010000430.1 GCA_030037185.1 Xanthobacteraceae bacterium
CTGTGCATTGTTCGCCACAACGCCCATCCTGCACGCGTGAGAACCAACGGTTCGCAAAACGGCGAACGAGGCACAATATGCGGCGTCAGTGTGGGCTTCTGGAGATGCGCGGTTTAGCAAATCAGGTATACTGTTTAAACCAATACCGAGGCTCGCAGCTTTCAGCGGCAGCCCTGATGATCCGCGCCGCGCACAAGCCGCCCAGCCAACAAGGCGCCGGGCTCGGAAAGCGGCTAGGCTGCCTCAGATCGAGGCGCTCGCCAGGGCTAGCCGACCGACATCCTCTATGGCGTGTCCTTTCAGATCCGCCAGCACGGCGTCATCCGACAGCGGCAGCTTGCGCGAATGTTTCCAATCGTGCTCAGCGATCTGGACCAATCGCTTCACCACTTGGGCAGAGGAGGTTTCAATAGCGAGCTCGCGCCTATCATCGAAGCTTCCAGGACTGAGATTGATCGATCCGACGATCGCGCGCTGATCGTCCGCGATCATGATCTTACCGTGCAGCTTCAGCTCCCGGAGTAATCGGACCCTCGCGCCGACATCGTGAACAATGCGCAATCCGCTGACACCTTCGAACAGTTTCTTCCTTTTGAGCTTGTGCAGCGCGCGTGACATGATGTGAACATTCACGCCACGTCTAGCCGCGCGGACCAAGCGTTCGATGATTACCATGTCCTGATACCGCTCGTTCTGCAGCCAAAGCGTTCGCTCTGCGCTATCGATGAAATCGGCAATACGCTGGCGACCATTGTTAGGACACCAGATGAGATCGGAGCCGGCCTTCGGCGAGAAGGGTTTCTCGTCCCAGTCCGCATCGAAGCACCGCACCATTTCGGAGATCTCGGATCTGTTGGTGGTGACGATGGCATAGTCACGCGTCTGCGTAAGATCCCGTGTCTCCCAATTAAGCGACTCGATAAATCCGACCTTGTTGTCGATCACCATCGACTTCTGATGTGTGACGGCGAACTCGGTGCTGCTATCGCGAACGCTGACGCCGGCGGCGACCAGCGTGTCCCGCGCGACCTGGTTGTCGCTGGTTCCGTCGCGCCTGGCCGGATTTATCACCTCATCCGCTCGAAGGATAGTCTCGATGCGCTCCAATGCCACCGTGGTCTGCGCGATGGTGCTAGTCATGCCGGCAAGATCCGTCACCGGCTTGAAGAACTTTTTGAGGTAGGCGAGGTAAACTGTCAGTGCGCCGACCGTCATTGCACCCGTGACAATCAGCGAAGTCCCCTTCCAGAGCACGACGGCCGTGCAGATCGCGACCCCGATGCTCACCAAGGGCGACATCAGTGACTTGACCCTTCGCGCCCGCAGCGCCGCGGCGATCGCGGCGTGGCTTGCCTCCTCGAGATGCGACTTCGAGGTCCTGTCGGCCGAACGCCTTCGTCACCCTTATGGCCCCGAGCCCGCGTTGGACAATCGACAGCACCTCGCTTTGCCGCTTGCGAACCGCGTGCGTGGCTTCCTTCACTTCCTTCTTGAAGCGGAAGGCGAGCAACAGCAAGACTGGCGCGAAGGCGACGGCGATAAGGGTGAAGTCCCAGTTGAGCCAGAACATCAACCCTATCATGAAAATGATGGTGAGAAGATCAATGATGATGTTGAGCGTAGATAACGAGGCAAAATCCTGGATGGTGCCGACATCGCTGGTGATGGTCGAAACCAGTGCGCCGATCTTCGCGCTATCATAGTAGCGCAGGGAGAGCCGGTGCAGGTGCTCATAGACGCGAAGCCGAATGTCGTTAGCGACCCACTGGCCGACGCTTGTCGTAAAGTAATTATCGATGTAGCTTGCGAGGGCGCCGAACGCCGCGATCACCAGGGTTGC
This sequence comes from Xanthobacteraceae bacterium, assembly GCA_030037185.1. The sequence goes on from JASHRR010000430.1 coordinate 1,841, forward strand.
CACGCCCGCAAAAAGCGCGACCCCGAGCGTGTGCTTGCCGAAGCCGGCATATTCATGAGCCCATTGCAACCAATGCGGCAAATGGTGGTTGCCCAGCGCATCGTCGATGACGAGCTCTAACGGCCACGGCGCGGCCAAACTCGTACCGACCTCGACAAGCATGGCGACAAACACGACCGCCAGCCAGCCACGATAAGGCCGGAGCAGATCGACAACCAGACGTAACATGGTTCACCTATTGAGCTGGGGCTTGAGTGGCTTTGCCGCAATCGGTCGGAGCGGGCCGGTCAGGGGAGCGATGCGTTGACGATGTCCCCGCGTGGAGCGCGAGACACAGACAGCGTCGGATCCGGTGATGTAGATGAGGCTTGCCATCGAACTTCCCCTCATGAGGGCAATCCGATCTCGGTCGCCCGCTAGCATGGTGGACAAATGGTCCAGATGGCGGGCTCAAACAAATACAGCTTCAATATGCCGGTATCAGGATTGGCTATCGCCAGCCTTCGCCAGGCCGAATTATTCGGGGCACTGCCCCAGCCACGCAGGACCTAGTCGCTGGACAGATCGACCTATTATTCAATGCGCCAGCCCTTAGCCTGCCTTCGTTGCGTGCCGGAAGCCTCAAGGCCTACGCCGCTACGAGCGACACGCGCCTGGCTGCGGCGCCGGATATCCCGACCTTTTCCGAGTTCGGACTGTCGAAGCTCTCCTATTCGGAATGGGGGGGACTCTTTGCCCCGAAGGGCACGCCGCCACAAGTCATCGGCAAACTCAATAGGCGGTCTTCGAGGCAATGCGGCTGGCGCGTCGGCGAGGTGGTGCGGCTCAAAGTCAAGCATGCCGACAGTGCTGCAAAGGATCATTCGCATCGAGCAGTCGAAGGGTCGCAAATGTTCTATACCATATTTGCGACCTTATGTGTTCAAGAAACTTATGTTGCCTTGATTCCAAAACACGCGCCAATAAGGCCTCTCGTAGATATTGACAGCACATAATTTTCGTCGGCCCCGTGGCAGACGTCCACCGCTTAATGGAGGTCCTGCCATGTTCGACCGACTTTTAACGCGCGCCCCAGCGCAGCCGTG
>JASHRR010000431.1 GCA_030037185.1 Xanthobacteraceae bacterium
ATTAGTTCCCGTATTGTCCTGCAAGGCCCCGAGCTGCGATTGAAGGCGACTGGTGCGCAAGCCATCGGACTGGCCCTCCATGAGCTCGCCACGAATGCTGGGAAGTACGGTGCGCTCTCGACGGATACGGGGCGTGTCGATATCTGCTGGGCGACCGATGGCAACGTCTTCACTATGAGTTGGGTCGAACGCGATGGGCCGGCCGTATCTGCGCCGAAGCGGCGCGGCTTTGGCACGGTCGTCATTCAAGAAATGGCCGAGGACACCGTGGACGGCACGGTCGACCTTGATTATGCGCCCTCTGGCGTGACTTGGCGTTTGACCTGCCCTGCCGCGAACGCGCTGGGACCCAATGGGGACACTCAGTCTAATATGGGACCGTTGGTTAATTAGAGACTGACACCGCTGCTGAAAGCTCGCCGGACCGAATTGCGCCGCATCCTTTTGGAGAAACTCGCGCCAACCTGCCGCAAACCGGGGGGCGCTCCTCCAGGCCGCGCCGGTCGGTCGACGGGGCGGGGTGTGATAGGGCAACGCAAAAGTTTGGAGCAAGCAACTGCGCGCGATCTTGGGTGCCGCCGAGCAGATCAAAGGCCAAAAGCTTCACGATCGACGGCGAGTCGGTTGTGCTCGGTGCGGGCCTGACGGCTTCTCACGGTTCGAGGAGTTGAGCCGTCGGGAGAGCGCTCGAACCGCGATCCTTTATGCCTTCGACCTGATCGAGCATGGCGGCGAGGATATGCGCAATCTCCCGTTCCTCGATCGCAAGGCCGCGCTGGCACGGCTGCTGCGCAACACCAAGGCAGGCATTCTACTCAACGAGCACATTACCGAGGACGGTCCCACCGTGTTCGTGCCTGCCGGCTTGGTGCTGGGGGCAATCGTTTCCAAGCGCGTCGACGGCACCTACCGATCCGGTCCTTGTCCGGTCTGGATCGAGGTCCGCAATCCCGCCAGCATCGCCGTGCAGCGGGAGAGGAGCGAGATTTGGAATCGATGAGCCCGAGGCAGCGCACGCCATATGAGGATCGCCCAGTCATCAGGCGATGGCGTTGAGGCGATGACCCGCCGCAAAGGTGAAATCAATCGTGCCGACCTTCAGCGAAACTGGCCGCACCACGTTGTGCTGCCGGTCGAAAAGGTGGGGGCCTCAAGAACAGTGAAGTCCGCTTCCCTATCGGGCGCCGCTCACGTACTCTCTGCGCCGCGATGACAGCGACTTGTCGTATTTCGTATTCTGCTTCTCCGAGCCGAACGACGCGGAGGCTTTTGCTGTTCAGTGGTGGTGGCTGCTAGAGGCATTCGAACGGGCGGGCTTCGACGCGGCTCGGAAATACGTAGAAGGACCTTCAGATAGACGCGCAGTTCGCAAGCAAACTTGTCGACATTTACATCGAGAATCATAGACGAATCTTGAATGAAGGGTTTGGCGTTCGACAGGGCCGACCTGAGGTCCTCGACAGTCACATCGGAAGAGTGATTTCGCCCGCGAGACCTTCAGCCCGCCAATCGAGCCACACGTCTCCTCCCAGTGGCCCCGTATCATCGCCTCCATCACATGGATGCCGAAACCCTTGACCGTCGGCGGAGTGACGGGCGGACCTCCTGCCTGGCTCCAGCGGAGCACTTGATGCCCGCCTGCCGGGCGCGACCACTCGACGCGAACCTGACCTTTGGGGACGGATAGAGCACCATACTTCGCGGCATTGGTCGCGAACTCGTGCAGCGCAACCGCTATGGCTTGTGCCAGGTCCGGCTTCAACACGACAGCCGGCGTCAATCTTCGTCCGCATGCTCTCGTCTCGAGAGTAAGGCGCTAGTTCTTGGTTGACCAGATTACCTAACTCGGCTCCTGTCCCGCGCGACTGGGCGAACAACGAATGGACACTGGCAAGCGCAGCGATGCGTCCCGCGATCGCTTTCTTCAGGCCGTCGGGTGTGTCAGCCTGTGAGAGCTGCACCATCGCGCCCACGTTGCCAACAGGTTTTTGGCTCGATGTTCGGCCTCGCGGGCGAGAACTGAGATTTGCGCCTCACTTCGCTTGTGCTCGGTAATGTCCCTGGCAATCTTTGACGCGCCGACGACTATCCCGTTCGCATCTCTCAGAGGTGAAATTGTCAACGACATGTCGATCAGGTTTCCGTCCTTGCCTCGGCGGATGGTTTCATAATGATCGATCCGGTCGCCGCGACGTATGCGTTCGAGAATGACATCCTCCTCATGGAGGCGCTCAGGCGGGATGAGGAGGGTTATCGGCTTGCCGATGGCCTCTTCAGCGAAGTAGCCGAACGTACGCTCTGCACCCTTGTTCCAGCTTGTGATGATGCCATCCAGGTTCTTACTTACGATTGCGTCATCGCTAAACTCGACGATGGAAGCAAGCAACGCGTTCTCACGCGACTCGCTGTTGGCGACGTCAATCTGCTGCTGGAGTTCTTGCCCAAGGACACGGATACGCCACACGAAAATCGCCGTCAGCCAAATGCTTCCGATAGAAATGCCACGGTTCATCCAACTTTGCCATTCCGGTGCGGGCGAGGGGGTCGAGCTCCAGTGTCCTATGATGATTAGC
>JASHRR010000432.1 GCA_030037185.1 Xanthobacteraceae bacterium
GAGCAGACGGCCCAGGTTACCATCGCGTTTTTCAAATCAGTGTCTTCGAAAGATCTCGTTGCACCTGCTGGATTGCAACCCCATCACTGGGCAAATCATTGCTTAGGCAGAGCCGGAACGAAGTTGCGGACAAATTGCAGAGACTCTCGAACGCGGCTTCACAACGGAGGCGCTGTCATGAACGACGATGGCTACAAGCCAACGACAACCGATGCTGGGATTCCAGTCCCCAGCGATGAGTTCTCGCTCACCGTTGGGCGCGATGGCCCCATATTGCTCCAGGATCATTATCTCATCGAGCAGATGGCGAACTTCAACCGGGAGCGGATTCCCGAACGTCAGCCTCATGCCAAGGGAAGTGGCGCGTTCGGGCGCTTCGAGGTGACCAAGGACGTCAGTAAATATACCAAGGCCGCGGTGTTCCTGCCGGGCAGCAAGACGGACATGCTCGTGCGCTTCTCAACCGTCGCCGGCGAGCGCGGCAGCCCCGACACGTGGCGTGACCCACGGGGTTTCGCGTTGAAGTTTTACACCAACGAAGGCAATTACGACATGGTCGGGAACAACACGCCCGTGTTCTTCGTCCGAGACCCGATGAAATTTCAGCACTTCATCCGTTCCCAGAAGCGCCGCGTGGACACTAATCTGCGCGACCACGACATGCAGTGGGACTTTTGGACGCTATCCCCGGAGTCTGCTCACCAGGTGACGTGGTTGATGGGCGATCGCGGCATTCCCAAGTCTTGGCGGAACATGAACGGCTATTCCAGCCACGCCTACATGTGGGTCAACGCCAAGGGTCACAGGTTTTGGGTGAAATACCATTTCAAGACCGACCAGGGGATCGATTTCCTGACCCAGGCGGAGGCCGAACGGATGGCCGGCGTCGATAGTGACTACCACACTCGCGACCTTTACGAAGCGATCGAGCGCGGAGACCACCCGAGCTGGACGCTGCATATGCAAATCATGCCGTTCGACGAGGCCAAGAACTATCGCTTCAACCCGTTCGACCTGACCAAGGTTTGGCCGCACTCAGACTATCCGCTGATCGAAGTCGGCCGCATGACCCTGGACCGCAATCCCACCGACAACCACACCGAGATCGAGCAGGCGGCCTTCGAGGTCAATAACTTCGTGCCGGGCATCGGTCCGAGTCCGGATAAGATGTTGCTGGCCCGGATTTTTTCCTATGCCGACGCGCACCGCGCCCGTTTGGGGGTGAACTACAAGCAGATCCCGGTAAATCGACCCAAGGTACTGGCGCATAGCTACAGCAAGGACGGAGTGATGCGGGTCCGGAATGCGTCCGACCCAGCGTACGCGCCGAACTCCAAAGGTGGACCAAAGGCCGATCCCGCACGATATCCTCAGGTCGAGGTGTGGGAGGCGAGTGGAGAGTTCGTCCATGCCGCTTACACGAAGCGAAAGGACGACGATGACTTCGGTCAGGCCGGCACCCTCGTGCGCAAGGTCATGGACAACGCCCAACGCAACCGGCTGGTCTTCAACGTCGTCGCACACCTCAAGAACAGAGTAACCGAGCCCGTATTGGCGCGCGCTTTCGAGTATTGGCGAAACGTCGACAAAGCGGTCGGCGACCGTATCGCCATGGGCGTCAGAGGAGACCAGATCGCCGCGGAATAGCTGGTCTGCCCAGCCGCGGCTTTTCCCTTCGCGATCCGCGAAGTTCCAGGCCAGCTAACGCTGCTAACTGGGCGAGGCTGATCGCGCCGGACGCCTGAAACACCGACAATACTGGTCTGAACGTGACCCACAGCGGTCATTCGGCCAGTCGCGGGTCTTGAGGCGTTCGCTCGTGCATTGGTACCATCGCGCAGTGATGTGCGTGCGAGCTGAATGGTTCGGGCGCAGCTGAGATCAAGAAGCGCTTGGCAAAAGCCTCCGCGTCTTTGGGTTTGGAGAAGCATAACACCACGAAGTCGCTGTCATCGCGGCGCAGGGAGTACGTAAGAGGCGTCGCCGATAGGACACCAGCAGCGCAAAATATCACCTCACGATTCGCGGGGTCCCGCACCTTTTCGGCCGGAAGCGCCACGTGATGCGGCCACGTGCGCTTGGGATCGCCGCGAGTGATTTCCCCTTTGCGGCTGGTCATCGCCTGACCGCCATCAGCCTCGTGGCTGGAACCTCGAATTCCACCTCGATCGCAGTGGGCCTCGTCAGGGGCCTCTATCGTGCCAAGCCAGATGGCATTGTCGGCGATCTTGGAGACGTTCCAGCTGATCGACTTCGTCGGTTCGCGTTTCTTTGCCATCCCGGCAGTTTTGGGCGGCGGGCCGATTGCATTCAACTGCGATGGGCACCCGCGTCAGTTGCTTCATGTTTGCCGCCCGCCTTCATTACCTATTCCAATTCTCGCTCCGCTCCCGCTGCACGGCGATGCTCGCCGGATTGCCGACCTTGATCCAGACGCGGCACGGGCCGGATCGATATGTGCTGTCGATTCGCTTGGAAACGATACCCTCTGCGCCAAGCCGGCACGCGTGCGCGAAGACGATAGCACCGTCCTCCGCGATGTGTTCATTGAACAGGATGCCAGTCCCGGTACTGCGCAACAGCCCTGCCAGCGCGGGCCTTGCGATCGAGGAATGGCCGATTGCGCATGTCCTCGCCGTCATGCTCGATTAGGTCGAAGGCATAGAGGATCGCGGTATCGGCTGCCTTCCGATGGCTCAGCTCCTCGAACCGTGACAAGCCGTCAGGCCCGAGCACAACCGCCTCGCCGTCGATCGTAAAGCTCCTGGCTTTGATCCGCCGGGCGGCAGCCGCGATCGCCGCCAGTCGCGCGGTCCAGTCGTACGCATTGCGGCTATAGATTCGCACCAAGGGGCGATCACGACGGACGATCATCCGGTAACCGTCATGCTTGATCTCGTGAACCCAATCAGCACCGGAGGGCGGTCTTGCAGCCATAACCGGCTGCCGGAATTATAAAGCCGGGCGGAAGCATTTAATCCTCATGACTTCGCGGATAGTCCGCTCGGCTGGAGCACAACAGTAGCGGCGGAGCTGATAGCACTCAGCTCCAGGATGGATCGGCGATCGCTGCGCGGCACATCAGCGGGCTGAGAGCCGCGAGCGGTGGGTCTTGTTGATTCCCGTTTCGGGCGAGGCTTAGAGACTGCTCGCCATCTGACGGTATTCAACCACCGGTCATCTCGTGTCAGGATTTTCGGAGGCCAGAGGGGCGAAGCATTGCCGTGCGAAGCGGGACAGTTGCTAACGCGGATCAGTCAGGACTATTCATGAACATTATCAAACGACTCTGCCTGATCATAGCGATGGCGCTGACGATGGATGCCTTCATCATTGCGCCTGCGTTTCCGCAACAGGACGAGGTGGCCGCACTGAACGCAAGAGTAATGACACTGTATCAAGCCGGGGCGATGTCGCGCAAAAAATGGCTGACGCTCTTGGCGAGAGTAACGGCCGGCGACGAGTTTGCCGCCTTGCTTATGGAGCATTTACAAGCTGTCAGTCACGATAAGCATTTGCGCGTCAATTACAGACCATTCAGGCAGCCCGCTGGTCGGTCTGAGCCTAGCGCGGCCGATCGGAAAGCGGAAGTGACGAAAAATATGCAGCGCATCAACTGCGGCTTCAAGAGAATCGAGATTCTACCGGGGAACATCGGCTATCTAAAGTTCAACATGTTCGCAGATCCTGAGATTTGCGGCTCGACGGCCACCGCGGCGATGAATTTCCTTGCTTACGTCGACTCAATCATCTTCGATCTTCGCGACAACGGCGGGGGTGACCCCAAAATGGTCGC
>JASHRR010000433.1 GCA_030037185.1 Xanthobacteraceae bacterium
CAGCTGCCAGCGCTTCGACCGTGATCGGGCGGTTCCAATTGGCAGTGATGTATTCCTCGACCCGGCGGACTTGCCAAGGGGCTGGACGCGGCTGCTCGCGCTCGAGGGCATCGCTGAAATTATGGCTGTTGGCGGTCAGGAAGGCTATCAGCAGCATCTGCTCGAATTCGGCGAGAGCCGCCGCCGGCACTTTTGCATCGTCACGATCGAGTTCGCTCACGATGAATCCAAGCATCCGGCGCAAGCGCTGGAGCCCCGGGACATCGAAGGTCGAACGATGGGCGAAGTCGATGTTTCGGGTGACCGGAATTCCGATCGCGGCGCCAAGCTTTGCCTGCAACGCCGAAGCCTCGACCCGGAAAATGAATGACTCGAAGCCGGCCTGCTGTTCGTGCGTCATCTCCACACCCGCCGGAATGACACACGCCTCGTCCTGGTTGACATTGAATTGGCGACCGGCGAATGCCGTCAGCCCCGCTCTGTGCAGGGCGAACTGCTGCTTGATGATCGGCACAGCCGGAAAGCGAACCCGATAGGCGGCCGAGCAAGCGCCAAAAAGGATATCGACGCTCCTCAGCCGAACGTAGCTCCTGTGCACCTCGAAACGAGTCGCATCGGCCCCGACGTCAAACCCCACCGCCCCGAAATTCTTTACAAGCAGCTGCCCGAATTCGTCGGGATTTTGAGTATCGATGAGTGGAAACCTATGCAGCGGCCGCGGACTGGAACGACTGAGCATTTTCGGGGTCTTTGGAAGGTTTCTGCGCGGAAGCAGGATGCTGCGACTTCGATCCATGCTAACCCCTGGCCGACCTTAGCGCAATGGTTGCAGGACATTGCAAGGTTGCAGCGCTGTGGGAGGCGGACACACCGCGGCCGGGCCCGCAACGGCCTGCGCGGCTGGCAGCCCGCGCGAAGCCGTTTTGCCTCTGATCTCGTGAATGATCACCCGCGGCATCAACGGCCACCTGACAACCGGGCCTCCATTCGCTATATCATGCTCGCGCCCGGCTCGTCCGGGCTTTTGGCGTTTGGCCCTGCCTCTCCCGCGCGGACGAGGTCGGGAGGGGTTTTGCCATGACCGGAACGGCGCGAACGAGTGCGGGGCTTGACGAGCGGCAGCGGCGGCTGCTGTACCGAGCGTGGCATCGCGGCACGCGGGAAATGGACCTGATCATGGGGCGCTTCGCGGATGCTGCGGTCGGTCAATTGAGCGAGGCGGAAATTGCCGAGCTGGAGCGGCTCGCCGAAGTCCCGGACCCTGAACTCTATGCTTGGCTCACCGGCGGCCGGCCGGTGCCGGACACGTACGATCAGGCGATGTTCCGCCGTCTGCGGGACTTCTACGCCAAGGCCGATCGCGTAAGCGGCCGGCCGGCTGAAGGGTCTTCCCTCACCCGATAGCAGGGCGGAGAACTTGGACAAGTTGCAAAGCGCGGCGGATATTCCCGGCACCAACACAGTCGGCAGCGGCCCTACTAGCGCCAATCGACACAGCGGCGCGTTTGTTGAGTCTTAACAATTCGCCGTGTGGATCCACATTGCGGACGTTCGCAATTCAGTTTCACGGAATCGGGTTCGCGTTATGTTCCAATCTCAAACTCAGGGACGGCGCTTCCTCTGCCGGATAAGTCCGGGTGCGCCGAGACGCAGATGAACATTGCGCGCACCAAGCCGCATTCCCCCGCTGATCTGATACGGCAGGGCCAACCCCTGACGATCGCGCGCGTTGCCGACGGCGCCGAAGGGCTGGTGCTCGCCGATCTCGCCCGCGCGATCGCCGCGCGGGCCAACGCGCCTGCCATCAACCTGCTCGTCATCTGCCGTGACGGCAGTCGCATGGCGCAGCTCTCCCGTGCGCTCGCCTTCTTCGCGCCCGATATCGGCGTGTTGGAATTCCCGGCCTGGGATTGCCAGCCGTATGACCGCGCATCGCCCCATGCCGGCCTGATGGCTCAGCGCATGACCACATTGTCCCGGCTCGCTCACCTCAAGGCGCCGGCCGCACCGCAATCGCGGCCCTCGGTCCTGCTTACCACGGTCAATGCCGTGGTTCAGCGCGTGCCGGCCCGCGCGCTGGTGGCCCGGCAAGGGTTGTCGGCGGCGCCCGGCAACACGTTCGCCATGGACGGGATCGTGCGCTGGCTGGAACTCAACGGGTTCATCCGCACGGCGACAGTGCGCGAAGCCGGCGAATATGCGGTGCGCGGCGGCATCATCGATTTGTTCCCGCCGGCCTCCCCGGCGGGGCTGCGCGAGGCCAGGGAGGGGGTGCGACTCGACTTCTTCGGTGATACCCTGGAATCGATCCGCACCTTCGATCCCGAAACCCAGCGCAGCACCGACCAACTGCACGCCCTCAATCTTATTCCGGCTGCCGAGTTTCAGCTCACGAGCGAGACCATCCGCCGCTTCCGCACCGGCTATGTCGGGGCGTTCGGAGCCGCCACGCCAGGCGATCCGCTCTACGAAGCGGTCAGCGAAGGGCGCCGCTATCCCGGCATGGAGCACTGGCTGCCGCTGTTCCACGACTGCCTCGATACCTTGTTCGATTATCTGCCCGGCACCGCAGTCGCGACCGAACACCTGGCCGAGGACGCAGCCGGCGAGCGGTTCGCCCAGATCGCCGACTATTACGACGCGCGACGCCAGGATCTTGCTCACGGGTCTGAGAAAGGTTCCGGCCTCAGCTACAAGCCATTGCCGCCGGACCGCCTCTACCTCGGCAAGGAGGAATGGCGTGAGCGACTCGACGCCGGCAAGCTCGCGCGTCTCGTGCCTTTTGCGGCGCCCGAGGGTGCGGGGGCGGCGATCGACGCTGCCACCCGCCAAGGCCGCAATTTTGCGCCCGAGCGGGCGCAGCCGGACGCGAACGTGTTCGACGCCGTCAAAGAGCACGTCAATGCGCTGCAGTCCGCCGGCAAGCGCGTGGTTTTCGCGCTGTGGAGCGACGGTGCCCGGGACCGCATGAGCCATGTGCTGGCCGATCATGCGCTGCTCAATCTGGTTGACGTTGCGACCTGGCCGGAGGTGCTGGCCCGGCCGGCGCACGAGATCGCGCTCGCGGTGCTTGGGATCGAGGCCGGATTCGAGACCGACGCCTTCGCGGTGATTGGCGAGCAGGACATCCTGGGCGACCGCCTGGTGCGGCCGCGGCGCCTCTCCAAGCGTGCCGAGAATTTCATTGCCGAGGTGTCTGCCCTCTCCACCGGCGACCTCGTGGTCCACGTCGATCACGGCATCGGCCGCTTCATTGGCCTCAAAACCATCGAGGCCGCCGGCGCGCCGCATGACTGCCTCGAAATTCACTACGCCGGCAACGACAAGCTGTTCCTGCCGGTCGAGAACATCGAGCTTTTGTCGCGTTACGGTTCGCAGGAAGTTGCGGTCGAGTTGGACAGGCTCGGCGGCGCCGCCTGGCAGGCTCGCAAGGCGCGAATGAAGAGCCGCATCCGCGAAATGGCGAGCGAGCTCATCAAGATCGCGGCCGAGCGCCACCTGCGCGAGGCGCCGCGGCTGACGGCTGCGCAGGGCCTTTACGACGAATTCTGCGCCGAGTTTCCATATGAAGAGACCGACGACCAGCGCGCCGCCATCGATGCCGCCCTCGACGATCTCGCCTCCGGTCGGCCGATGGACCGGCTGATTTGCGGCGACGTCGGCTTCGGCAAAACCGAGGTCGCGCTGCGCGCGGCATTCGTCACTGCCATGGCCGGCAAACAGGTGGCCGTGGTGGTGCCGACCACGCTGCTCGCCCGCCAGCACTTCAAGACCTTCTCGGATCGATTTCGCGGTCTGCCGGTTCATGTCGCGCATGCGTCACGCCTCGTCGGCAACGCCGCGCTGGCCAAGGTGCGCGAGGGACTCGCCGCCGGCACGATCGACATTGTCGTTGGTACGCATGCGTTGCTTGGCAAGGCCGTCAAATTCCGCGATCTTGGGCTTCTGATCGTGGACGAGGAGCAGCATTTCGGCGTCGGCCACAAGGAACGCCTCAAAGCGCTGCGCACCGAGGTGCACGTATTGACGCTGACCGCGACCCCGATCCCCCGCACGTTGCAGCTCGCGCTCACCGGGGTGCGGGAACTCTCGATCATCGCCTCGCCACCAATCGATCGCCTGGCTGTGCGCACTTCGGTGTCGCCGTTCGATCCCCTGATCGTGCGGGAGGCGCTGCTGCGCGAGCGGTATCGGGGCGGCCAGTCCTTCTATGTCTGCCCGCGCATCGAGAACCTGGCCGAAGCCAAGGAGTTCCTGGCTAAAAACGTGCCCGAGGCGCGGGTTGCGGTCGCCCACGGCCAGATGCCGCCGACCGTGCTGGAAGACGTCATGTCGGCCTTCTACGACGGCAAGTACGACGTTCTCCTTTCCACCACCATCATTGAGTCCGGCCTCGATATCCCGACCGCAAATACCCTAATCGTTCACCGCGCTGACATGTTCGGCCTGGCCCAGCTCTACCAGCTGCGCGGCCGGGTCGGGCGCTCGAAAACGCGCGCCTATGCGCTGTTCACCCTGCCGGTGGGCCGCAAGCTCACGGCGCAGGCGGAACGCCGGCTCAAGGTGCTGCAATCGCTCGATACCCTTGGGGCAGGCTTTCAGCTCGCCTCCCACGACCTTGACATTCGCGGCGCCGGCAACCTGCTCGGTGAGGAGCAGTCCGGCCACATCAAGGAGGTTGGCTTCGAGCTTTACCAGCAGATGCTTGAGGAGGCAGTGGCGAGCCTCAAGGCCGGTAGCGCCGAGCCGGCGGCCGATCGCTGGTCGCCGCAGATCACCATCGGGACGCCGGTGCTCATCCCGGAGGATTATGTGGCGGACCTTCCAGTACGCCTCAGCCTCTACCGGCGGCTTGCCGAGATGGACGACGAGCGCGACATCGACGCGTTCGGAGCCGAGATGGTGGACCGCTTCGGTCCGCTGCCCGAGGAAGTCAACCATCTGCTCGCCACGGTGGTGCTCAAGGCGCTTTGCCGCCGTGCGAACGTGGCAAAGATCGAGGCCGGACCAAAGGGCGCCGTGATCTCGTTCCGCGATGACCGTTTTGCCAATCCGGAAGGATTGATTGCTTTCATTCACAAGCAAGGTCGCGACGCCAAAGTGCGACCTGACATGAAACTCGTGCTGTTTGATGCGTGGGAGGTGCCGCAGCAGCGCCTCAAGGGTGTGACGGCAATCCTGCGCCGACTTGTCGCTATTGCCGCACAAGCCAAGGCGGCATAACGGCCAATTCTTGCGGCGCATCGATAGATCATTGAAAGATCAATCGAATAACTTACCGACGGCTTGGCGGCCGCCTCAGGTCAGGGATGGCCTTTGCATCTGCACAATTTCCGGTAATAATTGATCGTCAAGAGAAGGTCCGTCGGGACCCATGGACTTATTTTCGGCGGTGTTGCGTGCCACCGCGTGAGTTAAGAATTGCGGTCGCCTTTGGGGGGAAGCGTTACCGGTATGAACACGCAGTCGGCTGGTCAGCACTGGTTTGTTTTGCTCAACGGAAAACGCCATGGGCCTTTTCCCTTCGCTGCTCTGACCAAGGCGGCGAAGCAGGGTGTCATTACGGCCGAGACCAATGTGTGGCGGCGCGGCTGGCAAAAATGGCATCCGGCCCGGCAGGTACCGGGGCTGCTGAACGAGGCGCCGCTCGCCCCCGATGACGCGGAGTGGACGGACGAGCGGCTAGGCTCTCCGACCGAGGAAGCGTTGCTCTATGCACCACGGCGCAGCGGCGGCGCGCGACCGGCGCCCGATGTCGTCACACTGCGTCCACCGCCGTCCGAGCACCCCACGGAGCACATCTTTGCGGATGAGTGGCGAATGCTCGCCGAGCGGCCTGCCCAGGACCGCGGCAAGATCGCGCCGGCGTCGCGGTTTGGACGCAAAACGTCAGCGCCGAAATCCGCCGACCTCGACGTTACGCCCCGCGATCTTGCGGTCTATCGGCAGGTGGCCAGCGCCGAAAAAACGCCCGCCAGGAGCCGCAGGTCTTACCAACGAGCGGTTGCCGGGCTGCTGGCCATCGTTTTGCTGTGCGCCGCCGGCTGGTTCCGGCTGGGGGGAGGATTGTTGCGGCAGTCAACCGACACCCAGCCGATCAAGGCAAGCTACACGCCGGCAAGCTCTGCGGTCATGGCCTCCCCCGACAGTCTGCCTGCCACGGTGGCTGGTTTGCCGGCCGTTGCCGCACTTCAACGCAATGATCCAGCGGCTTTCGAACGTTTCAAGAGACGCTATGCCGAAAGTGCGCAGAACGCCCACGACGATGAAGTGCAGTCGCTCGCGCGGGCTGCGCTGCGCAAGAGCGTCAAGCACTTGCTTGCCATTGCATCGGGCGATGTGCTGCTGGAGATCACCGAGACTTCTCTGGCCTACATGCAAGGCCTGCAGGCCTCCAATCCGGAGAGCTGCGTCGCACTGAGCGACGAAAGCAAGGGCGCGAAGCTGACCAGCAATCTCGCCAAGGAGCTTCCGGTTCAGTTTGCCCGCGACATGTCAGTACTCGAGCGCATTGCCAGCACCAACCCGCACACGGGGGTTGCGCCGATGGCCGCGGAGGAGGCGCGACCGTCTCTCGAAACGGTCTTCAATGCGCTGCGCACCCAGTCCGTCAAGAGTGAGCTGTTGGGGCGCCCCAAGCTTGAGCCTGCGGACTTCGCCCCCTATTGTGCCCTGGTGATTGCCTTCTACAAGGCCGTGCTCGATCTGCCGCGCGACGAGAAGGTCAATCTCCTGCGCTATCTTTATGCGGCCGCCGCGAAGGCCGATATCGACCTCGCAAATAAGTAGCTTGCACAGCCGGGGCGCGTCCGCGACTCGGGCTCTGGAAGCAAGACCTAAATACCCGCTATAGGCCCGGAACGGGTCTTGCTCACGCGTACCAGGTTACGCCGCAGAGCGCTGCTCAAACCGCCCTTAAGGCCGCGCGTCGGGCGATTTCGTGCGATCCTTGGCGGGCCACTGCTCGGAGACGGCAGGCAGCGGCGTTTCCTTGCCGGTGATACGCTCCGGCGCGATGGCATAGAGCGTGACCTCGTCCAATCGCGGGTAATAGTGCTTTGGCCGACCTGAGTGGGGTCTGCCGTATTTCGCCATCAGCGCGTCAAAGAAACCTTGCTTGGCGAGCTCGCCTTCGACGATCCGGAGGGTGCCGAATACGATCACGCTGCGGTAGGCGACGGACGTGTCGCACGCGAAGCGGCCATAGTCGAAAACTTCGCCCGCTTCGTCGACCTCGAAGCAAACCCGCTGGTTGTGCTCAATGTTGGCGCGGAAGTGGCCGCGCGCCGATGGATTGTGGACGAGCACCTCATTACCGGCCCACACATATAGCAGCGGCACGCAATAGGGCCACCCGTCAGCGCCGACGCTCGCGACCCGCCCGCAGAAGCCGCGCGTCAGAAATTCCAATGCCTGCTGATCGGTCATCAGCTTGTCCTTGCGGCGTATTGGCGGGGCGCTCATGCGATTCTCCAATCAGCGTGGTGGCCGGGCTTGTCCCGGTGACCGAACGACAAATAATCCCGGTGGCTGGGAGAGGCCCCCCTACGGCTCCTTCGGGAGATTGAGTGAGGGAGTGGCAACCTGCGCCAGCAACGGCGGCAGCCGCCGGTTTGTCCAGCCGGTCGCCAGATCATAGGCATGGGCGAGCTGCAGGCAGGCGAGTTCGCCGTGACTGGGAGCGGCGATCTGGATTCCCATCGGCAGGCCCGCGGCATTGAAGCCTGCCGGCACCGCCAGCGCCGGATTGCCCGCCATCGTGGTGGGGATCACCCCCTTCTGCCACTCGTAATAGATTTCCATCTTCACCCCGGCGATTTCCTTGGGCCAATCCAGGCTGGCGTTGAAGGGAAACAGCTGGGCCGTCGGCACGATGAAATAGTCATAGGTCTCGAAGAAGCGTCTCGTCGCGTGATACCACTCGGTGCGCACCGCCGACGCCGCCGTGATGTCGAGGGCGCTGAGCTGGTGTGCACTTTCGATCTCGAAGATTGCCTCCGGCTTTAACAGCATGCGTTTGGCCGGATCGCGGTAGTGAACGGAGAGCGCCGCTGCGGTCTGCCAGGCGCGCAGCGGCAAGAA
>JASHRR010000434.1 GCA_030037185.1 Xanthobacteraceae bacterium
GGGATGCAACCCACGGCGATCTCGCGACCAACGCCGCCATGGCGCTGGCGAAGGACGCGGGTCTCAAACCGCGAGAACTCGCCGAGCGCCTTGCAGCTGAGCTCGGCAAGCGGCCGGAGATAACAAGGGTCGAGGTCGCCGGAGCGGGCTTCATCAACATGACGCTCGACCCGTCGGTGTGGCGGCAGGCGCTGCATGAGGCGATTCTGGCGGGGTCTGATTATGGCCGCAGCGATATCGGCAGAGCCGAGCCCATCAACGTCGAGTATGTGTCGGCCAACCCGACCGGCCCCATGCACGTGGGCCATGGCCGCGGCGCCGTATTCGGGGATGCGCTCGCCAACCTGCTGGCCTTCGCGGGCTATGCGGTAACCCGGGAATACTACGTCAACGACGCCGGCGCCCAGGTCGATGTCCTCGCCCGCTCGGCTTGGCTGCGTTACCGGGAGGCGCTCGGAGAAAAGATCACGATCCCGGATGGCTTCTATCCGGGGGACTACCTCAAGCCGGTTGGTGAAGCGCTGGCGTCAGAGCACGGCCGGACCCTCAACCAGATGCCCGAGCAGGCGTGGCTACCGATCGTGCGCGCGAAGGCCATCGCCATGATGATGGCGGAGATCCGCGAGGACTTGGCAGCCTTGAACGTCCGGCACGATGTCTTTTTTTCCGAGCGCTCGCTCATCGAAGGCGAGCGAAACGTGGTCGCGCAGACCATCGCGGAGCTGCGGGCTGAGGGCAAAGTCTACCAAGGACGACTGCCGCCGCCAAAGGCTGGAGCACAGGAGGATTGGGAAGACCGCGAGCAGACCCTGTTCCGCACGACGGACCTCGGAGACGACGTCGATCGGCCGCTCAAAAAATCCGACGGCAGCTACACCTATTTTGCTTCCGACATCGCATATCACAAGTCAAAGCTCGACCGCGGCTTCCGCAATATGGTCGACGTCTGGGGTGCGGACCATGGCGGCTATATCAGACGCATGAAGGCCGCCGTCAGAGCGCTCGCGGGTGAAGCCGCCACGCTCGACGTAAAAATCATCCAGCTCGTCAAGTTGCTGCGGGCCGGCGAACCGGTTAAAATGTCCAAGCGGGCCGGAGATTTCGTGACCTTGCGCGAGGTCGTGGACGAGGTCGGGGTCGATGCCGTCCGCTTCATGATGCTCTACCGCAAGAACGATGCGCCGCTCGACTTCGACCTCACCAAGGTGATCGAGCAATCGCGCGACAACCCAGTGTTCTATGTTCAATATGGCCATGCCCGCGGACAATCGGTCTTCCGCAACGCGCGCGAGGTCATTGCGGCCCTTCCGGGGACCGACCGCGAGCGCCGCCATGCGTTGTCGCTAGCCGTGCTGTCACGACTCAATGAGGCTGCGGAATTGGCCCTGATGCGGCGCGTCGCTCTCTATCCGCGCCTCGTTGAGGCCGCCGCAGCGTCTCACGAACCCCATAGAATCGCCTTCTACCTGTATGAACTTGCGAGCGATTTCCATGCCCTTTGGACGAAGGGGAAGGATGCGCCACATTTACGCTTCATTATCCAGAATGATCGAGAACTGACGTTGGCGCGCCTGGCGCTCGTGCAGGGCGTCGTCACGGTGCTTGCTTCGGGGCTCGCCGTGCTAGGAGTCGGCGCGCCGGATGAAATGAGATGATCAGCGGCACTGCCGTGCCTCTCCGTGTCCCGGCTTGTGGGAAGCCGGGGAGGAGGGGATAGATGAGGTTGTATCGCAAATGTCCGATAGCATCTTCAACTTCGGCTTCAGCCGTCCCCGACGTCGTGTCGAGCCGCAGATGTCCGATGAGAGTGGCGGGGACCCTGGGTCTCATTCGCCTGACCAAGGCGCGACGGGGTGCGACCCCGGGGCCGATGCGCTGAAGGAGCTGGCGCGGCTGATCGAGCAAACCGATCCCCTGCCGCCAGGACACCCGGATGAAGGTCCTTCGCCGGGCGGACGCTTGGCCGACATTTCGCGAACTGCTTCGTCGCCTGCCGGCCGCGAGGGGTTTCTTCGGCCGCCTGCCCGCGAGCAGGCGCGGCAAGACCGCCTGCGCGAAGATCGGTCATACGATAATCAGCGTGAAGATGACTCCGCTGAAGATCGGTTCCGCCAACGGTCGTTCGAAGGTCGTGCGCTGTCGGACAAGGGCGCCTCAGTTCGCCGGGAACCTGATTTCGCCCGATCGCGTCTGTCCGGACCACCGCACCACCCGGACGCTGACCATTCCGAGCCACCTGGCGACAATCTCGATTTTTTGCAGTTGCCTGACCGTGACGATTATGCGGTTGCGCCGCGGCAGCCCATGGCCGGGGAGGAAGCTTATCACGACCGCGACCATCGCGATGCGAGTGGGCAACATCCCCCGTATGGGCGGCAAATTGAGGAATATTCCGACGAATACCACGAATACGAGTACGACGAGGGGGACGAGGAGACCGACTACCAAGGGGAGCACGAACAGCCGGATCATGATGGCACGGGCGCCAGGAAACGCACCACCACCAGAGTCGCTGTCGCGGTGCTTGGGCTTGCGGTGTTCGGCACCGCTGCCGCGTTCGGCTACCGCACCATCTTCAAAGCTGCCCCCTCAGATCCGACCCCCGCACCCATCATCCGGGCCGACAACTCGCCCACCAAAATAACGCCAGTGGCAGCCGATGCTGCCAATGCGACGCCGGCCAGTGCCGTGCTCGATGACCGGTCGAAGGAGCAAGTGATTCCTCGCGACGAAGAACCCGTGGATGTGCCGGCGCCATACGGGGGAGCTGGCGGCACGGTCGAGTCGTCTGCGCCCATGATTGCTCCGCCGAGAGGAAATACGGTCTTGCCGGGCGACGCCAAGCGGGTCCGTACCGTCCCGATCCGGGCCGACCAGAGCGAGGCGTCCGCCGCTCCCTCCACGCGCTCCGTGGCACCACCGCAGTCCCAGCCTCGGCCGCCACAGACACGCCAGGCCGCGGTTGCGCCCCAGGCAGCGGTTGCGCCCCAGGCGGCTGCGCCTCAGGCCGCGGCTGCGCCGCAAGCTCCCCCATCACCCCCGCGTCAGGTTGCCGCGGCGACGCCCCCGTCTGCGCCGCCGGCGGCGGACGCCAGGACCACCCCGAATGTACCCGAGCCGGCCGCTACGCGCGCCATCGAGGCGGGCGGCTTCGTCGTACAGCTGTCAGCCCAGCGAAGCGAGGCGGACGCTCAGGCAACGTTCCGCACCCTGCAGACGAAATATTCGGTATTGAGCGGCCGCGAGCCGCTCATTCGTCGCAAGGATCTGGGTGAGCGTGGCATTTTCTTTGCGGCCCAGGTTGGCCCGTTCGGTGTCAAGAGCGAGGCCGACCAGCTGTGCGAAACGCTAAAGACTGCGGGCGGGACCTGTTTCGTTCAGAAGAACTAGAGGGCGCAAGAAATCCCCGCAGGAATTTTGATGGTCTGCTTGCCCGCTAGCTTGCCCTCTCGGGCGGCGCGGGCTAATCCGCCGCCATGGTGGAACGCGCTTTCATTACCGGACTGAAAGGCACGGCGATCACTGCCGAAGAACGTGCGTTTCTGCGCGAGGCCTCACCTGCGGGCCTCATAGTGTTCAAGCGCAACATTGTCGATCCGCATCAACTCAAAGAGTTAATTGAAGAATTTAGAGAAATCAGCGGCACCGATCCCCCCGTCTTCATCGACCAGGAGGGAGGCCGGGTCCAGCGGATGGGGCCGCCCCATTGGCCTGTCTATCCGGCCGGCGCAATATACGGCAAGTTGTATCGGAGCGACCCCGCTCAAGGCCTGAGGGCAGCATGGCTCGGGGCGCGGCTCATGGCGGCCGATCTCATAGCAGTCGGCATCACGGTGGATTGCCTGCCCGTTGTCGATGTTCCGGTCGCGGGCGCCGACCAGGTGATCGGCGACCGCGCTTACGGCGATAGCGCCTATCAGGTTGCCGCGATCGCAGCAGCAGTAGCGGCGGGGCTGCAGGCGGGCGGGGTGCTGTCGGTCATTAAGCATCTGCCCGGCCATGGTCGGGCAACAGCCGATAGTCATCGACAACTGCCGATTGTAACGGCCGACCGCGCGACCTTGGAGAGGAGCGATTTTGCGGCGTTCGCGCCTCTCGCCGCGGCGCCGTTCGGCATGACGGCGCATGTGGTGTTCACAGCCCTTGATCCGGCTCTTCCTGCGACCACTTCCACCATTATGATCGAACAGGTGATTCGCGGTCACATCGGATTCGCCGGAGCCCTGATGACCGACGATGTGTCGATGGGGGCTTTGTCGGGACCGATTGCCGAACGCGTGCGAGGATCTCTCGCCGCGGGTTGCGACCTCGTCCTGCATTGCAACGGCGAGCTTGCCGAAATGCAGGAGGTTGCAGCGAGTTGCCCTGAACTTGGCGGCGCCGCGCGAGAACGCACTGCGCGGGCGCTGGCATCGCGCCGTCCGCCCGAAGCCATCGATGTGGAGGCGGCGCGGGCCGAATTTATGCAACTGGTGTCCGGTCGCGCCGGCGCCTGACGGGATGACGCCATGACGGACGCGGTCACCGAGGACGTCGCAAACGATCGCGGCAGCGACGAGCCGATGCTGATCGTCGATGTCGAGGGGTTTGAAGGCCCGCTTGATCTTCTGCTCACCATGGCACGCCAGCAGAAGGTCGATCTTGCTAAGATTTCCATCCTGGCGCTTGCCGACCAGTATCTCGCCTTTATCGAGCAAGCGCGTCGGATGCGCCTGGAATTGGCGGCTGACTACCTGGTGATGGCCGCTTGGCTCGCCTATCTCAAATCCCGCCTGCTGCTGCCGGAGCCGGTGGTGCCGGAAGGCGCGAGCGCAGCCGATATGGCAATGGCCCTGGCGCTGCGGCTGCGTCGGCTGGAAGCAATCCGTGAGGCTGGGTCGCGGCTGTTCGAGCGACCGCAACTCGGTCGCGACGTGTTTGGCCGCGGCGATCCGGAACCGATCGCTGAAATCAAACGGCCGCAATGGTCGGCAACGCTTTACGATCTTATCTCTGCGTACGCTGCGGAGCGGCAGCAGCATGCGCTGCGGCGCGTGCGGCTCACCAAGCGCAGGGTGTGGTCGCTTGTGGAGGCGCGGGCGGCTCTGGAGCGCCTGATCGGCGCGACCTGCGATTGGAGCCGGCTCGACGAATACCTCATCGCGTTCGTGGTCGAGCCGTCGATGCGATCGACCGTACTTGCTTCCTCGCTTGCCGCGTCGCTGGAACTCGTGCGCGAGGGGGCGCTCGAAATCCAGCAATCGGGCGCCTTCGCTCCGATCTACGTGCGCAAGTGCGCACGCGCTGAGTCCCCTCCCCACCCTCCCCCGCTTGCGGGAGAGGGTGGGGAGAGGGGGCCATTGTAAGCGATATCGATCAGCGAAAAAGCCGAAAGCATCAGCCGGGAGGGCTTATTGATGGCGGGTTTTGCCGAGTTGCGGGTGCAGATCCATGAAGAGCAAAACGGCGAGGCGCCGGACATGGCGATACCCAACGTGGCGATCGAGACCCGACCGGAAGAGCTTAGGTTAGTTGAAGCGCTCCTTTTCGCTGCGTCCGAGCCCCTCGACGAGAAGACGCTCGCCAAGCATCTGCCGGCGGGCGTGGACGTGCGCGCCGTGCTCAAGCGGCTGCAAGTCGAATACGCGCCGCGGGGCGTCAATCTCGTGCGTATCGGCAACAGGTGGACGTTCCGCACCGCCAACGACCTGTGCTGGCTCCTCACGCACGAGGCCGTCGAGCCAAAAAAGCTGTCTCGCGCTGCGGTCGAGACGCTCGCCATCATCGCCTATCACCAGCCAGTAACGCGCGCCGAGATCGAAGAAATCCGCGGTGTCTCGACCGCCAAGGGTACCCTTGATGTCCTGCTTGAGACCGGTTGGGTGCGTCCGCGCGGCCGCCGCAAGGCGCCCGGCCGGCCGCTGACCTACGGCACGACGCCGGAGTTCCTCGGCCATTTCGGCCTGGAGGCGCTCGGCGACCTTCCGGGCCTCGACGACCTCAAGGGGACGGGCCTGTTCGACGGCACTTTGCCGGCGGATTTCAGCGTGCCGGAGCCGTCGGACGATTCGGCATTGCGCCCTGACGAAGAGCCGCTGGACCCTGACGACCTCGACCTCGGCCTGGCACCGCGGGTTGACAGGATGGAGGAGTGAACCCATCCAAGCTTGCGCCGTGGATGGCGTTTGTCGCTCGAAGCCGCAGGAGCGTTGCGATCCCACGGGGCGCGGGGCTCGCCCGAGGCGCCCGCGGGGTCCTCGCGTTGTCAGCCGCCAACCGGCATTGTTGCGCTTTCGAGGGGGCTGTGCGCGACTGGTGACGGCGGGTCCAAGCGCGCGCTTTACCCGAGCAGGGTTGGTTCTTCCTCCCCCGCTTTTCCCATCACGGCGTTTTACGCCCGTCCCCTGCAGAGGGTCGGGTGGCGTTGCCACAAGCTCAAACCGCCAGGGTTCTTACGCATACGCCGCACCGGGATGGCCCAAAGCTGCGCCCTCCCAGAGGTATAAGCGGGAGAGGTAATGCAGCCGTGCCCATGGGACGCGGGCAGAAAGCCAATCCGGTCCTTGTTTTTGCGCGC
>JASHRR010000043.1 GCA_030037185.1 Xanthobacteraceae bacterium
GATTTGGCGAACGACGTGCCGCGATTGCGTCGAGCATTAGTTCTTCGGGACTGCGGTCATTGGGCGCAGCAGGAACGCCCGTCGGAAGTCAACGCCGCAATGATCGATTTCCTGCACCAAGTGTGAGCAAGAGTACCAGGCGACAGTCTGGGTCAAATCCCGCGACGCCCCACTGGCGTGGACGGCAGCTTACCCCCCGACACCTTCCGCGTCGGGTGGGCCGGGTTGGGTCAGGAAGCATTTTCTGCGGCGGCTGACCGCCGAGCGGGGGAGCACTGGCTCCGAAGAAGAGGGGCGTGATCGCCCAATTGGTTGGCCGGACCCGAGCCGATTGCCATCAACAGGATTGAGTTGCTTCCACCGGTTACTCGTCGAGCGCCCGTTATGGTTCGCAACCATCGAGGTCAGGCCATCACCTGATCTGATCAGCAAGCCACACTGCCGCGCAGGTCACTCGCATGGGCTGACGTTCCTCGGTATGACTGTGGCCTTGTTCAGCCAAGACAGTGGGCTGCTGGCGGTAGTCAAAAGATAGTCGTGCCCTTGGTTGGGCCAGTGCCGGCCCTGCGGGTTCATGCTGCTCGGCCCGCTGCTCCTCATCAGGCTGCAGGTCTACTTGCAAATTCATGTCGAGCACAGCAGCCAGTTGGAGCGGCTTGTGTGGTCGGTGCCGGCAGCGCGGGCCGTGTCGCCATCACATGGTGCGCGCACCGTGCCGCTCAAGAATCCACTGATACGACCCTTCAAGCGCTTCGGCTTCCACATGCTGCTGCCGTTGGTGACGATATTGTTCGCATGGAAAGCTGCGGTATTCCCCGTCTGGGATCATGTCTGTTCTGCGTTGCAGCGGGGCCGTCGCGAGCCGAGGCATGCTGCCGCTTAGCATGGACTCCTAGCGATTATGGACGTTGCTGTGCATGAGCGCGGTAATCCTCCCCGGGCTAGTGCTGCTTCGCTTCGGACCTCCGCGTCGCCCTTTCCATCTCTATCACACCTGGGGTCAGATTCGCCGCCTGACGGGTGGACCGGCGGTCAATCGGCATCAATAATTTCAGCTTTATGTTTTCTCTATTCCAACCGATTCGCCATTCCAACCGATTCGCCGCGTATGGATCTCTTATGAGCCAACCGCCATATAAGTAAGGCTGATACGAGACTTGGCGTCCGGGGCACGGTGCTGCGTGTCCTTCACTGGCTTCGGGCGAGCAAGCCTGCGTCCCGCACCTCTCATTCCGGAGATTGCATCGGCTCTCCTGTGGTGCTGACCCTCCGCGATGGGAATCTTGGGTGGCGCGATAGTGTTGCTCGAAAACACTCTCGGCACCGCAAAGCACGCGGGCAACGCTGAGCTTGCTCGGGCCGAGAGCGTGTGAGTAGGCACGCCGTAATTCACTCGCCTTGACACGCGGAAGGACCAGACATGCGCGCGGACTTTTCCAGTCAGAGCTATTTCAGCAATCCCGCCGCCGAGATCGAGAAGCTGAGACGGGCAGGGCCGGTGGTTGAAGTGCGGATCCCGATCGTCGGGAAAGTTTGGACCACGACGACACAGGATCTGGCCGATCGGGTCCTGAAGGACAACGATACGTTCACGTTGCGCCAGGACGATGGCAACGTCGCCGGATTGCGATGGTGGATGCCGCGCATCCTGCGCACACTTGCTAACAATATGTTGTCGATGGACGAGCCCGATCATCGACGGTTACGAGCGATTGTCGACGAGGCCTTTCAACGTCGCGCCGTCCTCGAAATGGAGCCCCGCATCCTCGCGATCGCCGACCAATTGGCCAAGGACCTGTTCACGGACGGCAGTCCAGCCGACCTGGTCGACCGCTACGCGCGACAGCTGCCGCTCGCGGTGATCTGCGAGCTTCTCGGCCTGCCGCTTGCCGACAGGCCAAAGTTCACCGCTTGGGCACACAGCTTCACGCGTTTCACGGGCGTCATCGGCTTACTGAGCGTGGTCCCGAACCTCCTCGCAATGCGACGCTATATGCAACGACAGTTGGATGGCGGCGCGAGCATGGCGGCGAGGGCCTCATCGCTGAACTCGTGCGCGTCGAAAAGGAGGGACGAAACATCAGCCGCAACGAGATGCTGGCGATGCTCTTCCTGCTGCTGTTCGCGGGGCACGAAACCACGACCCATCTCATCAGCGGTTCAGTCTATGAGCTTTTGAAAGATCATGGCCTGCGCGATTGGCTCGCGGAAGACTGGAGCCGAACCAATTTGGCCATCGAGGAATTTTTGCGGTTCACCTCACCTGTCCAATTCACCAAACCGCGCATAGTCCGCAAGAATGTGGAACTTGGTGGTATCCGGCTGAAGAAGGGCGAGAAAATCATGCCGATGATCGCGGCCGCAAATCTGGATCCGCAAGCAAACGCCAATCCCCAGAAACTCGATCTGGCGAGGAGGCCGAACCGACATATCGCGTTCGGTACCGGGATTCACTTTTGCCTCGGCCATCAGCTCGCGCGTATTGAGGCAGCCTGCGCGCTGAAGGCCTTGTTGCGGCGCTGGCCGAAGCTCGAACTGGCGGTGCCCGCCTCCCGAATCAGGTGGCGCAAGCGGCCGGGTTTGAGGGCGATTGAGCATCTACCTGTCGCCACTCGCGACTGATGCCCTCCGCGCTCGGCGGCAAAAAGCGCAATGTGGCTTGAGCGGGTCCGCGGCTGCCTCCGACCAGGGTCGCGGACGACCTTCCCGCCGCTGCCCGAACCCCGCCGTGCGCTGCTGACCCGGCTGCTCGACACGACGGCTGGGGTTGGAGTGTCAGATACAAAATTGTCAATCGCATCATTTTTCTGGACGGCGAGAGATGTTGCAGTGTCCTCGGCGTCGATCACCATCGGATGATCATTGCCGAT
>JASHRR010000435.1 GCA_030037185.1 Xanthobacteraceae bacterium
ATACCCCAATGCCAGCTCATGCGACCAGGACCAGTACTGCGCTTCGTCGAAGAACAGATCGACCATAGAGAAGCGCAATCCGACCAGGCGAACGATCGTCAGCGCAAAGACAATGACAGCCGCGGTCCAAAAACCCGGAGACGTCGCTGAACCAGAGGGCGAGATCATCAGTCGGGAAACGCTGTCGGTGTGGCGGCAATGATGGACGTCTCACTCAATAGGCTCCCGGTCGATCGAATTCAATTCCCGCCTGAGGTAGAAAGGAAGCCGCGAGTTCAAACGGGTGCAGCGATTTTGACTTCGGCCATCGATAAGTCTCTCCGCCAAAGTGTGGTGATTGCCCTGCTGGTGGCGGGCGCGCTGTTCATGGAGCAACTCGACGGCACCGTGATCGCCACCGCGCTGCCGCAGATGGCGCAGTCCTTCGGGGTTGCGGCGATCGATCTCAACGTCGGGATCTCGGCGTATCTGCTCACCGTCGCAGTCTTCATTCCGGCGAGCGGTTGGCTAACCGACCGGCTTGGGGCGCGAAAGGTCTTCGCCTGCGCGATCGTGACATTCACGCTTGCCTCGGCGCTGTGCGCCGCGAGCGGCATGCTTTGGCAGTTCACTGTGGCCCGCGTCCTCCAGGGAATCGGCGGCGCCATGATGGTGCCGGTGGGGCGGCTCATCGTGCTGCGCAAGACCGACAAGCACCACTTGGTGCGGGTGATTGCCTACCTGACCTGGCCGGCCCTGGTGGCGCCGGTGATCGGCCCGCCGCTCGGCGGGTTCATCACCACTTACAGTTCGTGGCATTGGATTTTCCTGCTCAATGTCCCGCTCGGCCTCCTCGGGCTGGGGCTGGCGCTGATCCTCATTCCGAACTCCCCCGGCAACCGCAAAGGGAGGTTTGACTGGAGCGGATTTGTCTTGACCGGGCTCGCGAGCTTCAGCCTGATGTACTGTCTCGAAGCGATCGGACGAGGCAGGATCGAGTGGTACGTCGTCGCGCCGCTCCTCTGCGCCGGCCTCGGCGCAGCAGCGTATGCGGTGCGCCACGCCCTGCAGGCGGTCCATCCGCTGCTCGACCTGGCGCCGTTCAGAGTGCCGAGCTTTGCGGTCACGGTCGGCGGCGGCGTACTGTTCCGCGCCGCCATCAGCGCGGTGCCCTTTCTGTTGCCGTTGATGTTCCAGCTCGCATTCGGGCTCAGCTCGCTCGACTCCGGACTGCTGCTGCTCGCGGTGTTCGCCGGCAATCTTGGGATGAAGCCGGCGACGAGCATGGTGCTTGACCGGTTGGGGTTTCGCCGCACCTTGATCTGGAACGGCGCGCTCGCCATCGCTACCATCTTCGCCTGCGGCTTACTGACGGCGGCGACGCCGGCGGCGGTGATTGCGGCGGTGCTCTTTTTGAGCGGACTCACCCGATCAATGGAATTCACCACCATTAATGCGCTGAGCTTCAGCGATCTTGACCAGGCCCGCATGAGCGGTGCCAACACGCTGTTCAGCATGTTGCAGCAGATGGGAAACGCGCTGGGCGTCGCCGGCGCCGCCATCATGCTGCGCGCTGCCGCGCTGGCACATCCGGGAGACGCCGAGGTGACCACGGCGGACTTCCATTTCGCGTTGTGGGCCATCGGCCTCGTCGGTCTCGCCGGGGTGTGGCAGTTCCGGCGGTTGGCTGGCGATACCGGCGTGGCGCTGCGCAACCAGAAACCGTCATGACCCCCGCCGTCTGCGTCATCATGCCGGTACGCAACGGCGCGGAATGGCTGGCGGAGGCTGTTGCGAGCGTCCGGGCGCAGGATTTCCCCGACTTCGAATTGCTCATCGTCGACGACGGGTCGGACGACGGCACTGCGGCCTTGCTGTCTCGTTTTGCCGCCGCCGACTGCCGCATCCGCCTCGTCCGGCAGGCACCGCAAGGCATCGTGCCGGCGCTCAACACGGCGATCGCCAAGGCACGCGCGCCCTACCTGGCGCGGCTCGACGCCGATGACCGCGCACGGACCGATCGCCTCGGCAAGCAGTTCGCCTTTATGCAGGCCCACCCCGAGATCGGGTTGCTCGGCACGCTTGCGGAGCGGATCGACGCGGCCGGGCATGTCGTCGGCCGGCTTGCGCCGCCGACCGACCCCGCAACGCTCGCGCGAGTTCTCGAGCGCACCAATCCGTTCGTCCATTCCTCCACCATGATGCGCACCGCGCTGGTGCGTCAGCTCGGCGGATACCGCGCCGCGTTCCGGGCAGCCGAAGACTACGATCTATGGCTGCGCATGGCGGAAGCCAGCGGTATCGCTAATCTGGCGGACTATCTCACCCAATACCGCTGGCATGGTTTTAACCTGTCGCAGCGCGATGCGGTACGGCAATCCTTCTCGGTGCGGCTTGCGCAGCACTCGGCCGCGTGCCGGCGCAGCGGGGCGAGCGATCCAGCCGGCGCCCTTGCGGCACCGCCGGATTGGTGGGCCGACGACGCCGAGGCATCGTTCTTTGCGGCTGATGTTGGCCTCTATCGCCTGCTCGATGGGGATGCGGCGCGCGGCCCGCAATACATTCGTGCCGCGCAAAACCGGCTGTTCAGCCTCAATCACGTCGAGCGCCTTCTCGCGCAAGCACGACTGCGGGCAATGCTGCGCGAGATGGCGGCTCCAATCGGCGCGCGGCACCTGTGGATCGCCATGCTGATCGCAGCGCTGCATCCCCCCCGCGCGCTCTCGTTCGTGTGGCGTGGCGATTCGACAAGCAGCCGATAGGAAAGTTTAGGGCGACGCTTGTGGTCGCCGGCTGACGCTGCGGCCGCAAACGAGCCGACCGCAAGGGGGAGGCGCCAACGGCGCAACCACAAGGGCGCTGTCAGGCTATCGGGGACCGCCGAGCGAGAGCTTCGGCCCGGCTGCGCCATACTCGGCACGCTGGGGGCAGCTCACTTCGCCGCGGCCGGCAGCGGTGGCAGCGGCGCCGCAACGATCGGATCGCCGGTCCTCGAGAGCTGCAGTACGCTCTTCGCCGCTGCCAGCGCCGCATCCGCCATCGCGGCGTGACCCTCGGCGGTCGGATGGATGGCGCCGCCATAAACGGCGGACAACAGGCCCCAGGTGGCATCGTGCAGGTTGCTCGGGTGCAAGGCAGCAGAAACGCCTTCCGGAAACGTCATGGCGGCAAAGTAGGCGTCATTCGGCGTCCTGATCCAGCGGGCACGCGGCGCATAGCTTCGGAATTCGCTCACCGCCTCGCCGCAAGCGAGAGGCTCGATGGCGCCCTCGACCAGGCTGTCGTTGAAGCTGTTGCCATCGGGCGAGAAGCATTCGCGGTCGAACGGCGGGTCGCTGTCGGCGCGGGCGCAGAAACCGTGGTTGGCGAAAGCCGCCTGGTGGTCGTCTACGAAGGTCATGGCATCGGCCGCGCTCGCGCAGGCGCCGCTGGCGGAACAGGTGGCAATCGCCTTCAGAGCAGGCAGGAATCGGTCCTGGACAAACATCGAAATGCGGCGAAGCCGATCGCCGTCAACCCCAAAGGCCGGGTGGATATCAAAGCCGCCGCGGCCGCCCGGGCAGACCGCGCCGCCGGCAGCGAGCGCCGGATGGCCGTAGGACACGAACACGACACGTTCGAGCGCGTTGTTGACCAGCGGCTTGAGCGCGGCGCGCAGCCTGGCGAAATCAGCGGGCAGCTTCTTGTCAAGCGTCTCTTGCGAGGCCTCGACCGAGGAGATCACGCCCGCGCGGGAAAACAACGCCCGCTCGCCCCTTGCGGCGATGATGATATCAGCAACCAGTCCGGAAAAATTGATGTCGTTTGCCCCGATGGTGAGGAAGGCGAGGTCGAGCGTACGGGCGGGGTAGCCGCGTTGGGCCCGCGTCATGATGGCGCGAAGCTGCGCGATCTGTGCCGGCACCGTGGGCGGACAGGGAGTGCCGCCGCCGCAATTGAGCTCGCGGGAGCGGCGGCTGCTGAGAAGTCCGTCCGCGATGGTGGCACCCGTGCAGCCAAGTGGCAGGAACGTGACAGCGAGATGCGGATTGTCGATTGCCAGCGCTAGCGCAGCGCGCAGTTGATAGCTGTAAAGCGAGCGATGGCAGGCGCCATTCATCCAACGGGCCGACAGCCCCGCCCATGCCGAAAGGTCGCTGCCGCCACCAGCGGCATCGTCGCAGGCCCGGTCGCCGGAAAAGCCGGCGCGGCCAGGACGGAAATATTCGGCATTGGCGGCCAGCGCGAAGCGGCGGAAGCAGAAGCCCTCGTCGGAGAGAGCGACCGGGCGATCCGGATTGCCGTCGCCCGAAGCGATCGAGTCGCCGAGGCCCGCAATGAGCAGATCACGCACTGCGACATCGCCGGTCGCACGGCGGACCGCCTCGCCCGGCGTCGCGATGTCGACCATCACCCTGGTGGGTTTGCCGTAGGGCACGCGCGTTCTCACCGGTGCGTCGCATTCGGTGCTCACCGTACTGAAGGCAGCCTCGCCTGGCGTGCTGAAGCTCCAGGTACAGGTCGTCCCCGGCGCAAGGATGCCGGTGAGGCCGGCCTCGATGCCGTGGTCGGCCGGGTTGAGATAATCTTCGCGCACTCCGTCGCGAACGCACTGATCCGCAATCTGGCCGATACCGTCAAGACAAAGCCGCCCGATGATGTCGCGCGCCCATCCCCGGCCATCGGTTGCGGCTGCCAGCGCCTGCTCGGCCGCCAGCACGGTGCCGCCCTGCATCGCTTCCGCGTGGCGGCGAAAATCGCGCTCGTCGCGCAACAGGCGGAAGCGGTTGACGACGGACCAGGTGATGGCGACGCCGGTTGCGGGCTCGACGGTGACGGGGAGCGGCGCGGACTCGACCGCAGGAACGGCCTGCGGGTTGACCGGGGCCGGCGCGATCGCCTGGGCCAGGCTTGGAAAAGCTGCGCCTGCAGCGATCGCAACGCCGGCGGACGCGGCAGCGCAGTGCGACAAAACGGACTTCCACGACACTGTCATGCGGGATTCTCTTTTATTCGGCATCGAGTGTGTTGTCTCGGGGCGGCATTATAAGTGCACGAGCGCGAAGGTTTGATAAAGGCGAAAAGTGATTTTACTTGACCTCCGGTACACGGGTTTGGCCGTCAGCTGCACGCCCATCCCTCTTGCGAAGGCCGTGTGCGGTAGAGCCGCAAGCACGCCTCACGCTGGTACGAGCTCATAAGTCTGTCGGTCGGCCGGCAATTCGCGCAACGCGGCGCCGACGCGGTCGGGTGGAAAATCCGGCGAGAACGGCATGACGTAACGGCCTCGGCATACGATCGTCAGC
>JASHRR010000044.1 GCA_030037185.1 Xanthobacteraceae bacterium
AACGAAGCCTGCCCAACGTTTGAATAAACATTTTCGGTGAGTTATACATGTCAATACGTATTTATTAACTCAAAGTTTTGATTTATGCGAGTTAATAATTATTCGACAGTATAATGAGTCTGAATAATTGTTTTATGAGTCAAGTTTGAAAGACGTGCCCCCACAACGATTGCACGATGCGGCATTGGACAGAGGCGGCCAAGTGGCGAAGTCATGGTCGTTTTGACGATCCTTCGCAAAGTTGACCGCCCCCGCTTTTCATTGCGGCTGCGTTTTGATGATGTGCGCGACAATCATGCGCTTTCCTTGATTGTCGCGTGGACTGGTGGCCGACCCGGACCGCGCTTGCGGTTGATGGCGGCGCGTCGCCGATAGCTCTCGACGTTCATCTCGAAGATGGTGGCGTGATGCACCAGGCGATCGATGGCGGCGAGTGTCATGGCCTGGTCGGGGAACACCTTGCCCCACTCGCCGAAGGGTTGATTGGCAGTGATGAGCAGCGAGAGGCGTTCGTAACGGCTACCGATCAGCTCGAACAGCACGCTCGTCTCGGCGTGATCCTTGCTGACATACGCAATGTCGTCGAGGATGACCAAATGATACTTGTCGAGCTTGGCGATCGCGCTTTCGAGACCGAGTTCGCGGCGTGCGATTTGCAGACGTTGGACGAGCTCGCCGGTGCGCGTGAACAGGACCCGCCATCCGTTCTCGACGAGAGCAAGCCCGATAGCTGCCGCAAGATGCGTCTTGCCTGCGCCGGGCGGACCAAACAAGAGAACGTTGGCGCCCTTTTGGAGCCAAGTGTCGCCGGCGGCGAGGGCCATCACGTGCGCTTTGCTGACCATCGGGACGCTCTCGAATTCGAAGGTCGCAAGTGTCTTGCCGACCGGGAGACGTGCCTCGGCAAGATGGCGCTCGATGCGGCGGCGGCTGCGCTCCGCCATCTCATGCTCGGCGAGTGCGGCCAGGAATTTCGCCGCCGGCCAGCCTTCCTTGTCTGATTGCTCGGCGAGCTTTTTCCACATCAGCTTGACAGCAGGCAGGCGCAAATCGGTGAGGAGTAGCTCGAGCCGCGCTGCGTCGATCGAATTGGTCGTCTTCATGCCGGGGCTCCCTCGCGTAACGTGACGGAATTCGGCGTACAAACGACGGCGAGCTCATCATAGGCCGAGAGCGGCGTCACCGCGACGACAACCTGCGGGATGGCGACGTGATCCGGAGTGAAGCGCTCGCGCAATCGATGAAGATCCGGCATTTCACCGGCGTCGAGAGCGGCGCCGATCGCATCGGCGAGTTCGGCTTCACAGGCACGGTCATGGGCGAGCGCCAACAAGCCAACCGTGGCACGGCAGGCGGTCTTCTCGCCCTCATTGGCGAGTAGTGCCTCGAAGGCACGCTTGTAGGCAGGGCGTGGAAACAGCTGATCCCGATAAACCAGGTTGAGAAGCGCCATCGGCTTCTTGCGCAGCGCATGAATGACATGGTGGTAGTCGACCACATGACCGTGCTTGTTGCTGTCTCGCGCCGGCCGGCCGCGCCGCAAGGTGATGATTTGCGTTGAGCCGAGAAAGCATTCGAGCCGGTCGTCGTAGAGATGAACATTGAGGTGATGGCCAATCAGCCGCGAGGGCACGGTGTAGAAAACGCGCCGCAGGAGGAAACCGCCATTCGATGTCACCAACACGCGCGCCTCCTCGTAGTCGGTGGTTCGCCGCCCGGGCAGCGGCTTGAGCGCGGTGCGCTCGATCTCGATGCGTTTGCGGTTGCGGGCATTGCGTCGCCCGATCACTTCGTCGACGAAGCGCCGGTAGGCTGCGAGGTCGGTGAAGTCGCGCGAGCCGCGCAGCAAAAGCTCGTCGGTAAGTACCCTCTTGAGATGCCCATGCGGGCTCTCGATCGAGCCGTTCTCGTGAGCAACGGCCAGATTGTTGCGCGTCGGTGTCATGCCGTAATGAGCGCACAGTTCTTCGTAGCGCCGCGTCAGGTCTTCCTGCGTGTCGCGATCGACATTGCGGAACGCCGCCGACAGGCTATCGCTGCGGTGCTGCTCCGGCACCCCGCCCAGCGCCCACAGCGCATTCTGCAGGCCTTCGGCCAGGGCTACGAAGCTCTCGCCGCCAAGCACTACATGGGCGTGCGCAAAGCCGGAGAAGGCAAGCCGGAAGTGATAGATCCGGTGTAGCAGCGGCACGCCCGCGATCGTCACGTCAAGGCCATTCATGTCGGTGAAGTCAGACAGGCCCATCCGTCCCGGCGGGTGTTCCTGGCGGAATATCACATCCCGGCGGGGCCAGCACCATGACGAAAGAACGAAAGCCGGGTATTGTCCACCGCCCCGGCGCCTTTCTCACCCTGATTGTCGCTGAGTTCTCACCCTGATTGTCGCGTCGCATCCTCGCGATCTACGGTCGCGTAGTGGCGCGCGAAGGTCGGTTGACGATCCTGCATGCCGCATCAGGGCCGGCTCGTGACCATCTTGTGCTTCTTCATCGACTTGCCGCGGCGTCAGCTACGTCTGCTCAAAATCTCGGCGTCTTTGGATAGCGGTTACCTAACCTGTTGGATCGATATTAGAGGTTATATGAGATAAGTCATCTTATGATACACGAAGCATTCGACAGGATCGATCGACCAGTGCGCAGCGTGGCAGGGCCACAGACACGATTAATCGCGACAAGTTCTAGGAGGGCAACTGGCGCCATT
>JASHRR010000436.1 GCA_030037185.1 Xanthobacteraceae bacterium
GGCCGAGCGAAAGCTGACCTGCATAGCCCATCATCAGATTCCATGCCTGTCCGACATAGGCGAAATAGAAGATGAGCGTGAGCACCGAGAGAACGTAACGGTCGGCCATCAGCGGCAGTGCGATTAGAACGGCGACCATTAGAACGATGACGATCCGTCCCCGCGCCGGCATGCTGCGCCACAGATCGATCATGTGCGCTGTCCCATCAGGCCCTGGGGACGCAGCACCAGCACGGCGATCAGCAACGCAAAGGAAAACATGCTTTTCATCGATGGCGCGAACAAAAAACCCGCCAGCGCCTCCGAGACCCCGATCAGTACGCCGCCGACCAGCGCCCCCGCCATTGATCCCATGCCGCCGATGATAACGATGATGAATGCGAGCAGCGTATAGGTGGGTCCGAGCGACGGTGCTGCGTCGGCGATGGTGACGAGCAGCGCTCCCGCCGCTCCGACGCAGGCAAGCCCGAGCCCGAACGTCAGCGCGTAAAGCCGCTTGACGTTCAGTCCGACGACACCGGCACCGACGAGATTGTCGGCGCAGGCGCGGATCGCGGCGCCGGTCCGGGTGCGGCGGAAAAACCAGAACAGCGCCGCCGCAACCGCAATCGCGGCAGCCGCCGCGAACACCCGCGGCTTGTCGAGGAGGAGCGGGCCGATCTCGTAGGAATCAAAGCCGTAGGAGAGATTCACGGGCCGGGCGTCCGGCCCGAAGGCAATCAGCAGGACGTTGACGATGATCATGCCGACGCCGACCAGCAGGATGAACTGCTCATGCTCCGGCCGGCCAACGAACGGGTTGATCAACGCCGCCTGCAGCGCCCAGCCGAGGAAAAAGAACAGGGCGGCGAGCGGCACCAGCGCCCACAACGGGTCGAGCCGGAATGCCATGAACAACACGTAGGCCGCATACATGGCGACCACTGCGAATTCCCCGTGGGCGAAATTGACCACCCGCACAACGCCGAAGATGACCGACAGGCCGAGCGCCATCAGGCCGTAGACGAGCCCGGTCAGCACGCCCTGGACTGCCACGTTGAGATAGATTGGCCACATGGAGGATGAGTGCCGCCGGTTGCTGCTGATCCGTGAAATTTATGACTTGCCGAAAGGTCAGCGGGTCTTGCGTTCTAGTTCCCCACCGGACCTAGCCCGACCTGCAGCGCATGAAAGTCTGTTCTACATTTCAGTGCCGGGCTGGATATTTTTACTCACTTTTCATCTTAGCCGAGGGGGCGAAACCACAGACCTTCCTCCTCGGACCGCCGCATCGGCAAGCGGCTGATGGCGATTTCGACTCTTTTACTTGCCGAAGTCGAGCACGCCCGACGGCGGCCTCCTGTCGATCTTTCGGCAAAGGACGCGCACGTTTGCCAAGCTGGCGCCGTTTGGTTCCGCGACAGCTCACGTCCTCCCCTGCCAGGGTGGCATCGGGAAGACCGGGGCGGTGGTGGCATCTTCGGCGGGCATCACGACCGTCGGCGTGCGTTTGCGGTTCTGGACCATGGCGGATGGGACATTGTTGTTCTGGCCCTTGTCGTCGAATGTGATCGGGCCGCCGATCATGACGTGCTCTGTGATGTTGGCGGCGCGGATTGCCTTCATCAATTCGCCGCCGTTCGTGCTGCCAGCGCGTTTGAAGCCGTCCGCCGCGATCAAGAGCGCCTCGAAGGTGAAGCCCACGTTGAAGCATTCCACCGCGAAACGGTAGTTCGGGTTCGCCGGCTGGAACGCCCTTTCGAGCGCCTGGGCCATGTTGCTCCTGGGATTGGCCCACGGAACCGCATAGGCGTGATAATCGGCCAGCGGCCCCAGCGCCTCGTAGAATTCCTCGTCATAGAGCCCCGGCGCGCCGGGCGAGATGATACCCATGGGCTCGAAGCGCTGGCGTACCATATCGCGCACGAGCTTGATGGCGTCGGCCGCCCGAGTGACCACCAGCACGAGCTCGGGCTTGAGCGCGCGGATCTTGGTCACCTCGACCGAAAGATCCTGGGCGCGCGGATCGTAGGCGATCGACGCCAGCAGGCGGAACGGCATGCCGGCGGCTGGCAGCAGGCGATCCATGGCTTGCCGCTGCGCGGTGCCGAAGGTGTCGTTGGCATGGAGGAACACCGCCGTCCTGGGGTTCGCCTTGGTGGCTTCGATAAACGCCTTGATGCGGGTGAGCCCATTTGCGGCGATCTGGCCGCCGGTCGGGAAATTGCGCACCAGGAACCGGTAGCCCTGCTCGGTGAGGGCGGGCGCGGCGGCGATGTTGACGACGAGCGGCACCTGGCGCTGCTCGCACACCTGCGCCATGGCAAGCGTACAGGCGGAGTCGAAGGCGCCGACGACCACATCGACGCCATCATTGATGACCCGTTCGCACTGATTGCGGGCAACGTCCGGATTGGACTCAACGTCCACATTCACGAGATCGACTTGATAACCATAATCGGCCAGTACTTTCGGGGCGACCAGCGCGCCGCGATGACAGCTCTGGCCGGCCGGGGCAAGATAACCAGAACGCGTCAGCAGGACGGCGACCTTGAGCGATTTCGCCTGCGCGCGAACGACGGCGGGGGCAAATGCCAGTACGCCGGCGGCGGTGGCGCCGGCGAGCACGCGACGCCGGGTGGGAGCGCCTTTGCGTTGGTGTGTCATCACAATCTCGGCGCGGAGGCTGCCGAATTGATTCGGGCAGAGGAAGCGCCGCTCCCTTGGTTTGCCTAAGTTGGGTCGTTTGGCAACCGGGGCCAGGACCGAAGCCATGACCTTCGAGAGGCCCGAACTGAGGAACCGATGTCGGTCTTGAACCTGTCTGCAATGTCGTTTGGGGCCGAAGTCCCAAACTTACCCTGATAAACCACCGCCTGAGGAAGGGTAAAAGCCCCGCCGTCAGGCGAAGTTTACGCCTCCACCGGGCTTGGCGGACTCACCGCGGCGGTGTGCGGATCAGCTCCTTCAACTGTGCCTCGGTCAGAGGCTCGCGGAGAAACTTGAGCTTTACGGCATCGCGTAGAATTCCCGGCATGTCGGCCATGGTGTCGGTTTGCAGGGCGTCCTGCGGATAGAAGGTCATGATGGTGTCGCGAACGATGTCGACCGGCTTGTCGATCTTCTTGGCGTAGAGCTCGACCGCATGGGGGTCGGCATACATCCAGTCGATCGTCTCGCGATAGGCCGCCATGAAGCGGGCCGCGACTTGCGGGCGCTTCTGCAGCAGCTCGGCATTGATGATGGTGGCCCGCACGGTCTGCCCGCGGAGCGACGGGACGTCGCTGCCGCGCGCTATGATGCGAACCTTGCCGTCCTTTATTTCCTGCATGGCGATGGGGGGTGCCGCCCAGCCGATGTCGATCTGGCCCGACATCACTGCGGTGAGCGTGGCGGGCGGGCTGCCGGTGGGCGTCGGTCTTGCCTTGAGGCCGAGTTCGTCAATGAACGCCAGCACGATATTGTGGGAACTCGAGCCGTTGGTCGAGTATGCGATGGTGTTGCGCGCGGTGACGTCGGCGAAGGTCTTGATGGGCGAGTCGGCCCGCACGTACCAATAGAGGTCGGCAGTGCCGGTGAACGCCGGCGCGAGAATGCGGACCGGCGCCCCGGTCGCGAAGGCGCGCATGGCGCCGGCGACCCCGACCCCGATGCCGATGTCGGCGCTGCCGGAAATGATGGGCTGCAGCGTCTCGCCTGCGCCAGCGGTGCCGAACGTCTCCAGCACCAGGCCGTGCTTCTTGAAGATGCCGGCCTCCTGGCCGAGCGTCGGCGCCTGATTTTCCCAATTGTTGATCTGGCCGATGGCAACCTTCAGGGTATCCTGCGCCCGGACCCCGGAAATGGCCAGCGCGGTTGCAAGCAAAGCAAGCGCGAGCCTGGCGAAACTTTTCATTTGCGCTTTCCTCCCTTCGGGGTGACGGGTTTCCTGGCCGCCGTTTTTTTGGCAGCCCTGGCCGGCCGCGCCGTCCTGGCCGGCCGCGCCGCCCTGACTGTTCCCCGCAAATCAGGGCGGGAAGCGCGAGGGGCGGCAGCCTGCGTCGGTGTGGCGGGCATGCCGCCGCGCTTTGCGAGCCGCGTCTCCCAGTATTCCCAGGCCCGACTCTGCGCGCCGGGAAGCTGGTAGATCGCTTGCGCCATCGCGATCTCGCCCGGCGTCAGCGGGGAGAAATTGCCGAGCTGCTTGGCTTGGCTCAAGTAGCGGGCATTGTCGCAGGAATAGATAGCCCGGAAAACCAGCTCGCGCAGGCTCGAGCCGACGACGGTTGCGCCATGGCGTCGCATCAGCACGATGACGTGCTTGCCAAGCGCGCGGGCGAGCGAGGCGCCTTCGGCCGGTTTGACCACCAGCAAATTGGTGTCGCCGAATTCGTCGCGGCTATCCCAGAACGGCGCCGCCTCCCCCATTGCGGCGCCGAGATGGAACACCGGCACGATCGGATCGCCGCTGATGCAGAACGGCATGACAGCTGACGCATGGTGATGGCAGACCGCGACCACGTCCGGCCGTGCCTTGAAGATCTCGCCATGGATCACGCGTTCGGAATAGAGTTGCACGGTTGGCGGTTCGACCGGCTCGGAGTCGAGATCGAATTCCAGAATGTCGCGGGGTTCGACCAGCTCGGGCGAACGCGACCGCGAAAGGAAATAGCGGCCTGGATCGCCAGGATGGCGAATGCTGACGTGCCCGAAGGCATCGATGACGCCCTCGTGGGCGAGGATGCGGTTGGCCACGGCAAGCTGGTGGCGCAGTTCGGCGAATTTGTCGGGCACGGAGTATTCCTTGTTCGTCAGGATGCCGGCGGCGCCAGCAGGATATCGGCAATGTCGCCCGCCTGCGCGGCGAACATGTCTTCGCCGGTGACGATGACGCAGCCGCGGCGGCGCGCCGCTTCG
Organism: Xanthobacteraceae bacterium; assembly: GCA_030037185.1. Next base: position 4,876 of record JASHRR010000436.1, read on the forward strand.
AGCAGCGGCGTGAGGGCGGGTCTGGTGATGAGGTCGGCAACATAGGCGGAGGGCTCAAGCCGTGCCGCCTCGACCGGCAACGGGTCGGTCGGCCGCATTCCGGACGGCGTCGCGTTCACCACGAGGTCGAACCCGGCGGCGTCGGTCGTTGCGGTTCGTACCGCTCCCGGTGCCCTGGCAGAGAGGCGCTCGATGAGGCTTGAGCGTCGCGTCAGGTCCATATCCGCCACCGCCAGCATCGCCACCTCGGCCTCGATCAGAGCCAACGCAACCGCAGAGCCGGCCCCGCCCGCGCCAATGACAAGGGCGCGCTTTCGCTGCGGCTTGAAGCCGGCACGGCGCAGCGCCGCCACCATGGCGGCGCCATCGGTCATGTCGCCGCGCCAGCGGTCGGCCGCGATGCGGTGCAGCACATTGGCGGCGCCGAGGAAGCGGGCGCGATCGGACGCTTCATCGCAATGACGCAGCGCCGCGAACTTATGCGGAATGGTGACGACGATGCCGTCGATGTTGTGGGCGCGCTTCGCCGCCGCCACGAAGGCATCGAAATCCGCCGGTGCAACATGTACCGGAATGCAGATCGCGTTGGCGCCCCGCGCCACGAATTCGCCGGTGAGGCCGGAAGGCGACCTGGTCTGGCCGACAGGATCACCGAGAATGAGATGAAGGCGCGTCTCGCCATTGAGGCATGCAAGCATCTTGATCGGTTCCGAGGCAGTGGTGCTACTGTTTTGTTGGTGGGGCGGCCCACGATGCCGAAGCGAGGGGACGATGGCGAGCTATCCGTTGATTGACATCTATTGCCACATCTACCCGGAGAAATTCTTCGAGGAAATGACCAAGTTGTCGCCGCAGACGCAGAATCTGGGCAAGCGGCTGCGTAGCGTGACCAAGCTGTTCGACCTCGATGAGCGGTTCCGCGAGATGGACCAGTTCGGCGATTACCGGCAGATCATATCGTTGCCCAACCCGCCGATTGAGGAACTGGCGGCAGGCCAATCCGCCTTGCAGCTCGCCCGCATCGGCAATGATGCGATGGCTGATTTGTGCGCGCGCCATCCGCAGCGGTTTGCCGGCTTCGTGGCGGCGGTGTCGCTCGCCGACATCGAGGGTTCGGTCGCCGAGGCGACGCGCGCCGTCACCCAGCTGGGCGCGTGCGGCATCCAGCTCTTCACCCCGCTCGCCGGCCGGCCGCTCGACGAGCCGGCGTTCGCTCCGGTGTTCGCCGCCATGGCGGGCTTCGACCTGCCGATCTGGCTGCACCCGGCCCGCACAGCGGCGATGACGGATTACCCGGTCGAGGCGAACTCCCGCTACGAGATGTGGTGGTGCTTCGGCTGGCCCTACGACACCTCAGTCGCGATGAGCCGCCTGGTGTTCGCCGGCCTGTTTGATCGGCACCCCGGCATCAAGATCATCACCCACCACTGCGGCGGCATGATTCCCTATTTCGACGGCCGTGTCGGCCCCGGCCTCGATGTGCTTGGCGCCCGCACCAGCGGCGAGGACTATTCGAAGGTGCTGACATCGCTCAAGCGGCCCCACCTCGAATATTTCAGGGAGTTCTACGGCGACACTGCGATGTTCGGCGGCAAAAACGGCATTCCGTGCGGCCTCGCATTCTTCGGGGCTGACCACGTTGTCTTCGCCACCGACACCCCGCTCGGGCCGATCGCGCCAACGATCGCGGTGATCGACGACCTCGATCTCGACGACGACGCGCGGCGCAAGATCTACCTGGGGAATGCGGAGCGGCTGTTGCGGCGCAAGCTCAGCTGATAGGAGCCTCCCGATCGAAATCAACGATGTGGTGCTCCCGATTTAGCCGGGGGGCTCGGCTTACGGGTTACCTGACCACAGGTGGTTCGGGACCATATAACCCGAACCGGAGCGAGAAAGCGACGAGTGGGCGCTATGGCGATGCTCCACCGGGCAGGCGGCTCCGACTCACGGCGGAGGTCCCGTGCTGGCGCGGAGACCCCGAAGGATGGCCTGTATCAGGCAACCGAGATGCCGGGAGCAAGCTTAACCACCGCCTGGCCGGGGAACGCTCGCGGGCTGCTTAGGCCACGGCGAAGGTCTCGCATCTGCCGTGCGGCGCGAGCTGCGTCTCCCCGGCAAGCGGGACCGCAGTGGCGCTGCTATTTTTTACCAATTCCTGCGTCGCGTCTCGCTCACTCTGCGATCGTCAGACCCAGATCCTTGAGCCAGCTCTCAATCACGTCGGCGAGCGCATCGTTGTTCTTGTCCATCATTGACCATATGGGAGTTTCCGCTTTCCAGAACCTACTCAAAGCTAGGCAGCGTTGATGTCTGGTAGCTGCTTCGCCGCGGGCAGTTTCACTCCCGGCCTGCGCCGTGAGCCAGCGCTCCCCTCTCCACAGCCTACGGCAGCCGTAGCGGCCTTCAACGCCGCAAAGCTCTCGGCGTATTTCTCAAGATTGCGAGCCGCGTTTAGATCGCGGTCGCCTTCAAAACCGCAGTCGTCGCACCTGAAGGTGCGTTCGTTCAAATCCAGCGTATCTTTAATTACGCCGCAGCAAGAGCAAATCTTGCTTGAAGGAAACCAGCGGTCAGCGACCACTTCGAACCGTAGAGTCTCGACTTGTAGTCAAGTTGCCGGCGAAACTCAAAAAATGCACCCTCGATCACGGATCGCGAAAGATGGCGGTTGCGCACCATACCGCGCACGTTGAGATCTTCAATGCCGATCCACTGACGCCGGTCAGGCCTCCGCCATGCCACATCAGGAGGGGCACCTTGCCTTTAAGGTTCTTGGGAAGAAAATACTGCGCATACATTATGCTCGACCTGATATTGCCCGTTCGGATCGAGCTTGCACGACGGGCCGCCGGGCACCCGCACGATCTCGCGTACCGGCCTGCCATGCAGCTCGACGATACGCCCGCCGACGTGTAGCGAACCCATCCCGCGCAAAACGATGTCGTCGGCGGCGGCTGCAGCGCTTGTCAGCAAGAGGGCGAGAGCGGGTGTTGCAAGTCGGCGCATGATCGTCCCTCCCAATCGAAATCGCCGCCATTTCAAGCCTGTGTCGAACTCGGGCAACCCCGAGTCCGGTGGCGGACTGCCTTTGCTTGTCGCGGCTTGTCTGCCTAGCTTACCGCGCGGATCGGAGCGCTGAACCCGCGAATTTGAGGCGAAGCGCCCACCGCCACCATCCCTGTGTTGCGGCAGGCGCGCTGTGGGGTGCCCATCCTAACGACAAATGCTTCGGCCTTTAACGGCACTCGAGGTGCTCGGCAAGCCGGGACCCGGAGCTGATCGCCGCCGCGGGCGCGCTGTGGGCAGCGAGAGGCGCACGGCTGCTTCCCGACACGGTGCTTGTCGGTGATGACGCCAGTTCAAAATAGCTTCACGCCGCCTCTTTCACGTCGAGCGGCTGGTTCACAAACTCGACAGTTTCACCGACGACGAACAGGGTCCGCAAGTTGATTTGGCGGCTCGACGCTGATCTGGCGGCCAATCACAATGCGGCGAAATCAATCGGCTTGTTGATGTCGAGCGTGCGGTGCACCGGCGGCAGCGGATATTTGAGGCCGCTCGCGCAGTTGAACAGGACGGCGCGCTCGTGGCGGCCGACGCGGCCGTCGGCGAGGCTCTGCTTATAAGCCGCGTAGGTCGCGCCCCCTTCCGGGCACATCAGGAAGCCTTCGCCACGTGCGACCTCATCCACTGCCTCGACGATGGCCTCGTCCGTCACCGCGATGGCAAAGCCATTGCTTTCGCGGACGGCGCGCAGAATGAGAAAATCTCCGATTGCCTGCGGAACCCGGATGCCGCTCGCGACGGTGTAGG
>JASHRR010000437.1 GCA_030037185.1 Xanthobacteraceae bacterium
GCCACGGCAAGCAGGTGATGTCCCGATTCGTTGATGATCCGCGCATATTCCAGCCGGCGCGGGTGATCGGTGAAATTCTCTTTCTCCTCGCGCAGCATATCGGAGAAGCCGATGATCGCAGTAAGCGGCGTGCGCAGTTCGTGGCTCATGAACGCCAGGAAGCGGCTCTTGGCGGCGTTGGCGCGAAGAGCCGCGTCGCGCGCTTCGAGCAACGCGTCCTGCCGGATTTTCCGCGACGTCACCTCGCGCATCACCGCAACCACCTTCGCGCTGGCGCGGTCGCCGGAAAGACATTTGCCTCCCTGATCCTCCCCTCTCCTTACCCTGCGCCGCTTGCGCGGGGGATGGCAGGCAAAGGGCAACGGGCCGCACCGCATTTCGATCCAGATGAACTCCGTCTCGGCCGGCCGACGCAGGCGGAACTCGACTTCGCATGGGCCGCCACTCGCGGTCGCCTCCGACAGCGCCCGCAGATACGCCGGCCTGTCAGCGATGTGGATGCGATCGAACAAGTCCCCGAGATCGCAAGCCGGCGCGCCCAGCACGGCTTGCGCATTGGCCGAGGCGTAGACGATACGACCGCCATGCCCGTAGTGGGTGATGACGTCAGCTGGGCCGAAGGCGGCGAGGAGATGCTGTTCCGCCTCGCGGCCGAGCCGCGCAAAGTTCGCCCGCACGAGTGAATTGGCGCCAAGGGCAATCGCCGTCGCATAGATCAAGGCCGACAGGGTGCCGAGCGCTGCCGTGGTGCCGGGCGAGCCCGCCGCACCGGGGAGGCCGAACCACGGGTTGGCGGCGATGAGGAGCCCAATACCGCCAGCGGCGAGCAACGTTGCCACCGCCACCACCCGGCTCGATCCCGACAGCGCAGCCTCCAGCGGGATCAGCAGGAGCCAGATCGCGGCGGTCGAACTTATGCCGCCCGAATTGGCGGCCACGGTCGTCACAATGGCGGCCAGCCCGAGCGCAGAGAGCGCTTGGGCAGCGTCATAGCGGCCGGTGCGGGAAAGGAAACAGGCGGTGGCGATCGGAAAGATCATCCACGCGATTACCAGGAATTCGAGCACGGTCGGCACACCATGCAACGCAAGAAACACCGGGAAAACGCCGAGGGCGAGCAAGCTCCCGAACAGGCGCGACGCCATGAAAGCGACATGGCGCTCCGCCGCAAGCGGATCCTCGCGCGCGGACAGATGCACAAGCGCATCGAGAAACTCGCGAATGGACGTCGACAGGCTCACGATTCCTACGTTGATGTGGGGGGCACCTCACCTGATCCTTGCAAATGCCGATTAAGCGAACGCTAAGGAGATTGAGGCGGCGGCGCGGTGATGCCGAATAGTTCGCGGAAAGCCGTCCCGCTTAACGAAATTCTGCGATATGGTGAATGTCGCGTTCAGAGAACCCGGCCCGCTAGCGAAACTATAGATTGTATATATAGTCATTAAATATCTATGCGTGCAGATCCCAAGGCGCTGCGTTTGCTGCAATTCTCACGCATAACCGTAGAAAGCAGCCGGGAGATCCTCCAGAGCGGCGGCACGATGACCAAAAATCCGGCACCCGCCAACCACTTGAGGCGGCCGGCACGCAACAAGGCGCAAGCTCCGGGCGATCTGCCGCTATCGCCAATGCAGGTTATCCGTCATATCTAGGGGCTGACGCCAACTCCGGATGACCATGAAGATTGATGAGATCACCGCGAACTTTGCCCTGCTGGACGATTGGGACGACCGGTATCGCTACGTGATCGAACTGGGGCGCACACTTGAACCTCTGCCTGAGGCGGCGCGGACCGACGCCACCAAGGTATCGGGTTGCGCGAGCCAGGTGTGGCTTGTGACTCAAATCGAAAGAGACGGCCAGGGCGAACTGGTCCTTTGCTTCTTGGGCGACAGCGATGCCCACATTGTACGGGGCTTGATCGCGATTCTGTTCGCGACCTACTCGGGAAAGTCGGCGCGCCAGATTCTTGATGTCGATGCGCTGGCGCTGTTCGACCGCCTCGGATTGCGCGAGCACCTCACTCCGCAGCGATCGAACGGATTCAAATCCATGGTCGGCCGCATTCGCGATGAAGCGCGCAAGGCGCTTATTCTGGCCGGGGCCTGAGGCTGCGCGACGGGTCCGCCTGATCGCCGGCCTCCGCCTCATGGTAACAGGCGGGGCGAGACCTCCTGCGGTGTTACAATCAGCGCGCCCGACGTTTGCGCTGCTGTCCCAGCCCCATTTTCTTTGCCAGCTGGGAACGCGCTTGCGCATAGTTCGGCGCAACCATCGGGTAGTCCGGTGGAAGCCCCCACTTTTCGCGATAGTGCTCAGGCGTCATGTCGTATTGCGTCCGCAGATGCCGTTTGAGCGATTTGAATTTTTTGCCGTCCTCAAGGCAGATGATGTAGTCCGGTGTGATCGACTTCTTAACCGCGATGGCAGGCCTCGCCGGATCTGCCGGCATCTCGCTCTGGCCGTTGGAAATGCGCAGCAGGGCCGTATGGACTTGGCTGATGAGCGATGAAATATCGCCTGCTGCCACGGCATTATTGCTAACATACGCCGAAACGATGCCGGCCGTCAGTTCGATATAGCTATTCGGCACCTTGTCGTTCATGGTCGTTGCCCTTCCCCACAAGAGGCTCGGCGCTATTGCGCCACGGTACCATTTCGAAATCTTTGATGGTGATCTTGCGTCCTCAACATCATACGCTGACTAACTGTGAGTTTACTGTCCCCGTTGAAGATGCACAAGAATACGCGGCGTTTTTACATCGTCACGCCGGCACTTTGGCAAGCAGAAAATGGGAATCAGCTAGTCTTTACCACACCAAAAATGCCGTAAAAAAGCCGAAAACTTAGTCACAACCCGACACCGAGCAATGCGCTGCAAACAAATCTCCGTACACGGGCCCCCAGAACAAATCGGGTCCACTTGTTCTTTCCGAAACCTGCGATGACCGACAGCCGCCGATTTCGTGCGTCCGACTGTGTAAGGGCCACCGAGCCTTGTCCGCTTCCAGAGACCCGTCCGGTCACGACAAGCCGGCACGGCGTCAACCTCACTGACGAATTTGCCTGGCTTAAAGACCCCAACTGGCAGCGGGTAATGCGCGATCCGCGCCTGCTCGACCCAAAGATCCGGCAGCACCTCGAAAACGAGAACGTTCACGCAGATCGCCTGCTTGCCCCTACTGAGGCGCTGCAGGCAACCCTGATCACGGAAATGCGAGGTCGCATCAAAGAGGACGATTCTACCGTTCCAGTCGCCGACGGTCCGTTTTCGTACTTTACGCGCTACCGCGAAGGCGGCCAGCATCCATCAATTTGCCGCGAGCCGCGTGGCGGCGGAGTTGCCAAAGTTTTGATCGACGGCGACGCACTCGCAGCCGGTAAGGCGTTCTTCCGATTAGGCGCGACCGTGCATTCGCCCGATCACGCGCTGCTGGCGTGGAGCGCGGACGAGACGGGTAGCGAGCTCTTTACCATTCGGGTGCGCGACGTCGCCAGCATGGGGGAACTGCCGGACATCGTTGCCGAGACATCAGGCGATCTCGTGTGGACGCGCGACTGCTCGGCGTTCTACTACGTGCGCCTCGATGCTCAGCATCGCCCGTCGAGCGTGCATCGCCACCGCCTCGGTGCGGATGTGCGCGAGGATACCGAAATCTATGCGGTGCCCGACGGCGGCCGGTTCGTCTCGCTATCGCGGCTGCAATCCGGCCGCTTCGCGGCAATCTCGGTGACCGATCACGATACGTCCGAAGCGCTGCTGATCGACTTGCACGAGGCCCAAGCGAGGCCGATGCCGGTCGCGCCGCGCCAGCCGGCGATGCGCTATGAGGTTGCGCATCATCCGGATTTCGGCGGCGGGCCGGCTCTCATTATCCTCACCAATGCAGGCGACGCCGAGGATTTCAAGATCGTGTGGACGCCGCTTGCCGCCGTCAGCCGCGTCCATTGGCGGGATGTCGTGCCGCACCGTCCGGGCGTCTTCATCTTGAGCTTTGCGGTGTTTCGAGACTGGCTCATCCGCCTGGAACGCCAAGATGGCCTGCCCCGCATCGTCGCCCGTCGGATAGGGAGCGAAAACGAACACACAATCGCGTTCGACGAGGAAGCCTACGCGCTCGACCTGCTTAGAGGCTTCGAATTCGAGACTGACACGCTGCGCTTCTCGTATTCGTCGATGACGACTGCATCCGAAGTGTGGGACTACGATCTCGCGGCCCGCACCCGTATGCTCCGCAAGCGCCAGGAGATCCCGAGCGGGCACGATCCTGCCGTCTACACGACGCGGCGCGTGCTGGCTCCGGCCCCCGACGGCGCGGCGATCCCGGTCTCCTTGCTTTACCGCAAGACGACGCCGCTTGACGGCACCGCACCGATGCTAATCTACGGCTACGGCGCTTACGGCATTTCCATACCAGCCGCATTCAGTTCGAACCGGCTCTCGCTCGTCGACCGCGGGTTCGTATTCGCAATCGCCCATGTGCGCGGCGGTACCGAGAAAGGCTGGCGCTGGTATCGCGAAGGCAAGCTTGCCGCCAAGCAAAACACGTTTTCCGATTTCATCGCCGCGACCGAATACCTGGTGGCGCGCAAATTCGCTGCACCCGGCAAGGCAGTGGCCCACGGCCGCTCAGCGGGTGGCCTGCTGATCGGGGCAGTTGCCAACCAGCGGCCCGACCTCTACGCGGCGGTGATTGCCGAAGTGCCGTTCGTCGACGTTCTCAACACCATGCTGGACGATACTCTTCCGCTCACCCCGCCGGAGTGGGTCGAGTGGGGCAATCCGATCACCGACGCGGCCGCGTTCGCAGCCATTCGGGCCTATTCGCCTTACGATAACGTGCGCGCGCAGGATTACCCAGCGATGCTGGTGCTGGCGGGGCTCACCGATCCGCGCGTCACCTATTGGGAGCCCGCCAAATGGGTGGCGCGGCTCCGCAGCCGCAAGACCGACCGCAATGCCATCGTGCTCCGCATCAATCTCGACGCCGGCCACGCCGGCCAGCCCGGGCGCTTCGATCGATTGAAGGAGGTTGCTCTCGGCTACGCATTCGCAATCGCGGCCGTCGACCGCCCCCTGCCAGCGATGCGATAAGTGGGCCCCTGAACGTAATAGTTAGACACCGTGCGGTCGATTGGCCGGGACAGGAATTTGCTGCGGCCATGCGTTCGATCGCGGACCGGCTGTCAAGGAACTTGTTATTAACTCGGAGCCGTTGGCCCCGAAATGATCGTCAAAGCCTGCCAAATGCACACGCAATCAGCATTTGCTCACCAGCAAATGTCGCGGCATCTTTGCTTGAATCGTGCTGGGCAGGTGCCGGCGCCTTTGCCGGTTGTGCGGATCCGGCAGCTGATATGAGGCGCCTTTTTCAGCCTTCTTCGCCCTTTTCGAGATGCCCAAGAAACTCTTCGATCGAGGCGAAACGCATTACGCCTTCGGGCAGCTGCGTCTCGATCGAGCCGTCGGCAAACAGCGTATAAGCCGTTTGCTGGATCACGCCGGTTCTCAGGATCGCCGGCGGCTCGACTGGCACTGGCTTGTCTGATGCACACGCCGCTGGCTCTGGCGCCAGAGGCGGCGATTTAGAATCAGCTGGGCGCGGCGCGGTCTCGGGCGATGCCTCGGTTCGCTGTTGCGGCCCCTCCGCCAGGCTGCGATTTAGCGAAGACCAGATCGTAGCGAAGATGTCCTGTGGCGAGACAGGCGAGACGGCCGGGGTCCGGCCTGTCGGCGTATCGGAAGGATCGGGCGGCAGCGGCATGGCAGGGCGAGGCAAAGAATGCGCCGGCCTTGCAATGTCACTGGGCTCGTAATCGATGGGCGGCGGCACGGCCTCGAGGGGGCGCAGGGGGGACTCAATCTCGCCCTGGGCGTGCCGCAGCCACTCCTCCGGCCGGGGTTTGGACCGTCCCTCTTTGAGGTCGGTCGCGTCGTATCTCCTGCGGATAACATCTGAATTGCCCGCGCCAAGCGCCGCTGGCATGTGCGGCCGCGACGCCGCCCATCTCTCGTCACCTTCAAAGCGCTCGTCCTTGCGCTCGAGCGGCCGAACGGGTCGCGGCATCCGCGACAGCGGTGCCTTGAACCCTTGCGCCAACTGCCGCAATTGACTTACCACCGCCGCAAGCCCCACCAGGACGAAACCGCCCGTAATGGCCACGCTTGCGGCCATCAAGAGTGACGCACCTAACCCGGTTTCGCGGATAGGGATTCCCCGTACGAGCCCGAACAAGCCAGCCGCCACCGCGATGAAGCTAAGTAACGACAATAGAAAGACCATAGTTCAGATGTCCGTGTGTAGCTGCGTTAACGTCCGGCGCAAGACCAGCAACAACATTCCGTTTCAAAAGACCTCCTGAACTCAAGAGAATTAAGCATTTCGATCTTCCCCGCATATAGCCTGAAATCACCTGTCACAACAAGTATTGTTGCTCGCAGTGGAAGTATTGGTGAGCTGCCCTGCGGCAAAACGGTGACGGCAAAGCCCGCCCTATTCTGCCTGGAAGACTCTGCCTAAAAGCGCCGTTTCATTTCGCCGGGCCTTTCGTCTGGGACGCAATGATGAGGCGTTGCTCAGCCAAGGAAGGGGCCGGGTCGCACGCCGACGCCTCCAGGACACGGTTGCCGCCCCGTGTGGCGGGCCCTATTAGGGACCTGACCGTTTGATCGTTCGACGGTTTGATGCGTTGACTATGCCTAGGACCAAAGCTGAGGAGAACCCCGATGTCTTTTTCGTTGCCTGATCTGCCGTATTCGTATGATGCGCTTGCGCCCTACATGTCGCATGAAACGCTCGAATACCATCACGACAAGCATCACCTCGCCTACGTCACCAACGGCAACAATCTGCTCAAGGGTACCGAGTGGGAAGGCAAGTCGCTCGAGGAGGTGGTCAAGGGCTCGTTCGGCAAGAATGCCGGCCTCTTCAACAACGCCGGCCAACACTATAATCACGTGCATTTCTGGAAATGGATGAAGGCAGGCGGCGGCGGCGATAAGATGCCGAGCGAGCTTGAAAAAAGGATCGTCGCCGACCTCGGCTCGGTTGCCAAAATGAGAGAGGACTTCACCCAGGCGGGCGTTACCCAGTTTGGTTCGGGCTGGGCGTGGCTCGCCATCAAGGACGGCAAGATCATCGTTACCAAGACCCCGAATGGTGAAAACCCGCTCGTGCACGGCGCCGAACCGATCCTCGGCTGCGACGTTTGGGAGCACTCCTACTACATCGATTACCGAAATCGGCGTCCCGACTATCTCAAGGCGTTTCTCGATCACTTGGTCAATTGGGAATACGTCGCTGAAATGATGGCTGCGGCCAAATAGATGATTGATATACAAGAATAATATCTGCTTTTGCTGGCGCCCGCAGGGCCGTTCAGCTGGCCTCGTTCGCTGGGGCGGCCCGCCGCCGACCACTCCCGCCAGGGCCAGCTCGCGGTACTCAAATGATATGCGGCGCCCCAGTTGAGGGCGCCGCAGTGCAACTTCCAGAGGAGCGGTTTCGAGAGCTGCCAAAAAGACCCTACATGAAGCATCAGGTTCCAATCGGACCGGCAACATGCGCGCCACCGCCGCGGCATCTGCGCACGCGCCACCGCGACCGGTAGACGTCGCCGGCAGAACCGCTCAGCACATGCGCAGTCGTCCCAGCACAGATGAGGACGACATAAACACACACGTTGCAATACTGGCCCGCGCCGATCCATCGCTCCCAAGCAACGGCGCGGGCTTTCTTTTTGCCCGACATGCGCTGTCCACAGGACCAGATTGACGCTGCCAGCCGACTCACGCAGGATCGCGGTGCCTTGGCTAAAACTCCCCCCGCGCCGCTTCCGCGGCGTGGGTTTTTTCAGTGTGCCGAACATGATCGGTAGCTTGGAGGTGGAAGTCCTGGAGCAGCCAGCACGCCCAACTTAGGCCTAGGTGACAACGCGCGCAGGCGAGCACAGGCTGTTCCGCGAGCCCGTAGACCAACGGTTCAAGACGGCGGCGATCGATTGATCTGAAGCGGCGTGCGAGAACCGAGGTCAGCGACTCTGACGTCTGGGAAAACCGATGCGACCCCAACGGACCCCCGGCTCAAACAACGAATCCGTTGAAAGAACGCGCCCGTCAGCTCGTCATGCAAGACGCAAGGAATGACCAGCTCTTGCGGCCGGTGAGCTTTTGATCCTTCGATTGCTTCCGGCAATCACCCCACTTTTCTTTTTCCTTGGCCCATTTGGCCTTTGCCTGGTTCCATTGCTTGGTGGTCCATTTCGACACGTCATCGATCTTGGAGGATGTTGACGATGACGGCTCAGGCGTCGCGGTCTGCGCCAGCGCCGCTCCCCGTGATCATGCAAAGAACAGAGGCCGAGACGAAGGCGGATCGAACGAACGACATCACAACGGGCTCCCGATGTAGCGATTTTCTGAAACGGCGCTGCCGGCCCTCGGCGCCGCTCCCCCCGCATGGCCGCCGAGCAGCAAATTGAGCGCCGCCGGGCACTCCCGGCGGAAAGAAAACGCGTCGCGCCTCCTGGCGCGCGATTGCGGCGCCAGAAAGGGCGGTCCCTGCTTTCGCGGTTCGGGCGGGAGCGCGGGGCTCAAACTCTCGCCGAAACGCTTTGGCCAGCGTGCGCGCGCTCCGCCGGGGCCTTTGCGGTCGTGTCCGCAGGGAGTTGCAACACCGTCGCTTGCTGGCCGATGCACAGATGAGTGAGCAGCACGATCTGACCATCGGGAAACTCAATGGCGTCGTGGTGCGTACACGGATTATCCAAGTTGACCTGTCGGAACCGCCCAACCCGGTGAGCGATGTGGCGCGGCTCCTTCTTGAAAAAACTCAGGAGAAATCCGGTCTCCTTTCGCCGCACCTCGCTGTCGAACGCGAGCTCGGTACCGGGCAGCAGGCACACGGCGACCTTGGGTTCTCCAACCGCGGAGAATCCCTGCGTTGTCGTGTTCCAAAATTGCGTCGAAACCAACTTGTCGCCGACCTTGGCGGGCCGTGACGGGACTTCATGCAGACTGTAGTCGCACATCGAGAAGCTCCTATCGTTCAGTGCCCCCCTTGCCAACCCGTTGCCCCCGCCGTGCTGTTCCAACTAATATGACAAATTATCGGCCAAATCATGGAGGGCAACCGTCGGCCATGGACCAAAGTTGAAGCCTCGGAAGGGCGCACACAAGCAGGCGTCCGACCGGTCCGCCCACCGAAGGAGGAGGGTCGCCCGCATTCCGCAGGTTTTCAGATTCTCGGCTGCCCTTGACATTTAAAGCTTCGTCATTCCGACGGTTGTTGCAGGATTGCCGGGTGCAGAGTCGGCATGCGGCGAGAAGCGCCGCCGCTTACTTGCGCGTCTGCTTGAAATACCTCAAATCCGGCGGTGCCTGGTCCTTTTTGGCCGGCATCAGCAGTCCGTCTCCGCTCAGGAAATAGTTTTCCGTGCCGATGACGATCTGATTGTTGCCCTCGGTGCAGGAGGTGAGGCTCCAGTTCGGACGCGGATCGGAATTGCGCCGGAATGTCTTGTCGACGCTCCAAGGCCGCGTCAGGGCGTGGTCAAACACCGTGATTTCGTCGTGAAGGAGATTCGGGTCGCTCTTGTCGAGATGGAACCGTTCCTTAAAGGTCGACTCATTGTCGAAATCCAGTGGCAGCCCGCTGGCGTCGTAAGCGCGGGGGCCCTTGAAGGGGCCACGCGTTTCGACTTCCAGCACGTCGTAGCGGCCGTCGCCATCCTCGTCGATCCACCTGCCAATGGCGTAGCCCTCATAGGTCGGCTCGGGGTCCTTGGGCCAGTCGCGCCAGTCGCGGCCGTCCGTGAAGATGCGGCGGATGTCGTGCCCGATCAGAATATAGGTGGTTTCCGCCGTGATGACGTATTCCTCCCCCGGCAGCGCCATCAGGCGCGGCATGCCGCTCGGCAGGCAGCGCGCCGTCGGGTAATTGCCGAGCCCGCCCTTGGCCTGGTCGGCCATGCTTTCCTCATGGACCTTCTGATACTCCGCTGTCAGCGGCGCCTGTTGCGCCCGCCCCCACGCTTTGGTCGGGTCGAACTTGATTGCCTGCCCTCCGAGACGCGGGTTGATGGGATCCCATCGGCCTTTCCAGTTAGGATATTTTGCGTCGTCGGCCGCCTGCGCGCCGCCGATGGCCGCAAGCAGGACGGCGGCAAAAGCGACTGCTCCGGCCGAGCTTTGATACGACATGAGTCTCCTCCCTGAGGGCGTCTGAACTTGCTTGCCCGCAATCGACGCACATTCGTGCAGTGCTGGACACAATACACTGTTGGTGCGGCGCATGGAACGGCAGCGGCTTTCGCCGGCTCTCCCCGGTTGGCGCACGCGCCTTACGGGCCGTGCCCAAATGGGCTACCTTGATCGAAGCGACAAGGGGGAAACATGACAGGAGAAGAACGATGCCCGCGCTGAGGTTGAGTGCAAGGTTGTTGGCGGGCGGTGCCTTGGCCTCGCTTGTGGTCGCGGCGAGTGCACCCGCTTCGGCGCAACACAAGACGGCGCCGCCGGATTTTTCGTCGAACCAGGTCGGCTGGGTCGGAGTAAACGGCGGCGGGCCCGGCTTCGAACCTGTGCCGGGCCGCCTACCGCCCGTCAGCAGCGATCCGGCCCATCCCTTCATTCCGAACGGCGCGGGCCGCCAGCCGACCTACCGGATCGCCGACCTCGCCAATCCGAACCTGAAGCCGTGGGTCAAGGAACACATGAAGAACGACAATGCCGAGGTGCTCGCCGGCAAGATCGCCTTTACGGCGCGATCAAGCTGCATGCCGGCAGGCGTGCCGGGATTCATGGCTTATGGCGGCGCAAACCCGGTGTATTTCCTTCAAACGCCCCAGCAGGTTTGGATGATCTATTCGGGCGATCAGCAGGTGCGTCGCATTTATCTCGACGTGCCTCACTCCGCCAATCCGAAGCCATCCTGGTACGGCGAGTCGGTTGGGCATTATCAGGGGGACACGCTCGTCATCGACACCATCGGTCAGAATGCCAAGACGGTCCTCGATCCCTACCGCACGCCGCATACCGAAAAGCTGCACGTCGTGGAGCGCTGGCAAATGGTCGA
>JASHRR010000045.1 GCA_030037185.1 Xanthobacteraceae bacterium
GCGACGCGGGTGTTGTGATGAACCAGCCGGCAACCCCGCCGGCATCCACCGGGAGCACCTCGGTTCCTGCGCGGGGACTCGGAACCCATCTTGCGGCTGCGAGAATGCTTTGTCGCGCTGCTGCGACCGTAGCGTGACCGCGCCGCCTGATAAACCAGCGCGCACCGAGGCGGACCAACTCCGCACGCAGGCTCACCCGAGATTTTCTGTCATCAGACACCTCTTTTCGTTTGCAGCCGCTTGCCGAGCGCCCGCGTCGCCATCTCACCCCCCTCCCGCAAGTGCGCAGGGTAGGTGCGTGCCCGCAAGCGCAGGGCCGCCGGCGACCAGCGGACCGGCGCGACGATGCGGACGGCATTCAAAGCCCGCCGCATCGCAGCGACCGAGCCCCAGCTCAGCAGCAGCGTTGCGGAAAATACGATTGCCGCCTTGATGATGGCGAGTACTGCAAATCCCAACAGAGCGAACTGCAGCCAGACGGAGAACAGATAGTGGACGAGGTACATGCCATAGGTTTCTTCGCTGAAGGCATCGAGTATCCTGATATGCCGGCTGGCGAAGCGAACAAATACCGCCAACATGAATATGCTGCCGGCGGCGCAGCACAGCACGAAGCCTGATGCCTCGAGGACCTGCAGCTGCAATGATGGGGGGCGGTTGCCGCTCATGGCAATGCCGACCAGTCCGAGCCAGAGCGCAAAGGTTGCGATGGCAGCCGCTGCGGCTGCCGTCCAGTGCCGCGTCAGCCATCCTCCCGGCGCAAGAAACACCCCTCGCTCGATTCCATGAGCGCCGACGCCAACGCCGGTCAAGAAATAAACCGCATAGAGCAGCGGCCGACAGAGCTGGAACGCAAATGGCCCGACATGAAACCAGGTCCACGGCGTAAAGGCGAGCGCCAGCGGGACATAGGCGAGCCCGGACGCGGCCACCAAAACCGTCACCAATGCCGCGGGCCGCGCGCTGAGCTTGCCGACAACTTGGATGAAGGCCTCTGCGGAACGGCGGGCGAAGGCGTAGAGGGCAGCGGCGCCGAGATCGAAAACAAGCAGCACCCATAGAAACCATGGGGGCCCGCTTGGCCAAAACGGCAAGGCAAGGAGGTGCCGCCAGTAGGCGGTCACGCTCGGATCGGCGGCGGTGACGCGATAAATCGGATAATGCGCAACCGGCATCAGCAGGCCGACTGCGAGCACGAACGGCAACCCCAGGCGAACCGCGCGGTCGCGCAGAAAATTACGCGCGCCTTTGCGAGCGAGGCTCGGCCACACGAACAGACCGGAAAGAAAGAACAGAAGCGCGATGAGATATGTGTCCTGGTGTGCACAGAAAATATCGAAGCCCAACCAGCGCTCGCCATCGATGATCGGAATGCTGCGCCATCGAAAGGGCGGGTCGTCGAAACGGAACGAAGTGGCCGGTGAGGAGGCGAGATAGGCGACGAACGAGTGAACCGCAAGCACGATTACGATTGCGAAGGTCCGCAGGTTGTTGAGTGCAAGGGCCGGAGTGGACATGCGCTGAGGTTCTCGGTCAGCATCTGCGCGCGCGTGGAGGGCCGATCAGGGCCCCTTGAAACAGCACAGCGGCCCGCGCCTCATCCTGATCGGTCGGCCGCCCGAATCCTGCGTTCTGATGGTGCGCCGCAAAGGTGCTGAGTGTGCGCACCTGCACAAGCTCCGAGCGGCGACACGCCGTCCCGTTCACCGCATCCAGATTCTTTGCGACCATGTGGGTCGCGTTGCCGCCCGTCGCGGGGTGCTTTCGCCCGGCAGAAACGGCCCAAGTCAGAATGTGCGGGGTTGAACCGCTATCGTGCCGGCTTCCAGCGCGCCGCAAACGCGCACGCAATCGCTTCATCGGTGTTTTGATTGCCACGATCGAGCGTTTCCGGATTGGCCAGCAGGCCGTCCGACGCGGACTGCCTAGGAGTAGTTAGTTAGTTGGAACGGCGGCGAAGTGTGCATTAACAACAACGGTGCGGATTAAAGGTTCCGACGCGCAGTTCGGCGATCGCCGCCATTTCGGGTGCTTGGGCGCACATCCCCCTTGGACGCTGGCGAATGGAGCCGGTGCCGCAGCCATCAAATCATTATCAACTTTTCGTTGTTCGATCGGCGCGACAGCAAGATCGAGCGAAATCGGTTGGCGGCATGCGAACGCAACCGGTCCCCGACGCGAAATTGCGACAACCCCGAATTATTTATGCGGCGGGAAAAATGGCCCCGCTGAGTAGCGGGGCCAAGTCGGGGAGGAAGTCGACGTTCGTCGATACTCACTAACGGACGCAGCACGGTAATGTTCCCCCGTCAGCCGATTGAGTTGCCGATTGCCGCCTTCGCTCGGACGCCGAGTGCAGCTGGCCTGATCGCGCTGGCGGTACACATTTGAGTTGTACGTCCTCAGATGCGCACTGAAATTGCGCTGAGCCGAAGCTTTTCTTCCTGTGGCGGGATCAATCGCGCCCACCTGGCATTGTTGGACTGCCCGGGAGCTGACAAATGGAGCTTGCGAAAATGCACATTGCCCAAATTGCGCCGTTGACGGAAGCCGTACCGCCGAAGCTTTATGGTGGCACCGAACGTGTCATCTATTGGCTGACTGAGGAGCTGGTCGCGCTTGGACACGACGTCACCCTTTACGCCAGCGGCGACTCGGTGACCTCGGCCAGACTGGAAGCGGTATGGCCGCGAGCGCTTCGTATCGACGGTTCGGTCCGGGACCCGAATGCGCTACATATGTCGATGCTCGAGCGGGTCAGGCAGCAAGCGAATGACTATGACTTTCTCCATTTTCATTTGGACTACTATCCCTTCTCTTTATTTTCTCGCCAACCCGTTCCCTTTGCCACGACTCTGCACGGTCGACTTGATCTGCCGGAGCACCAGCCGGTCTTCAAGACGTTCTCTTCGCTGCCGGTGATTTCCATCTCTGACTCGCAGCGCCGGCCTATCCCGCAAGCGAACTGGGTGCGCACGATCTATCATGGCCTGCCGCAGCAACTTATGATGCCCTGTGCGGTACGGCCGAGTTACCTCGCTTTTCTCGGCCGGATTGCGCCCGAGAAGGGAGTCGACCGAGCGATTTCGATCGCTCGCAGATGCGGTGTGCCGCTGCGAATCGCCGCGAAAGTCGACAAAGTGGACCGCGAATATTTCAATGAAAAAATCCGGCCGCTGCTGGATGATTCGAGCGCCGCCTATATCGGGGAAATCAGCGACACGGAGAAATCGGAATTTCTAAGCGGCGCCGTCGCGTTGCTCGATCCGATCGACTGGCCGGAACCGTTCGGTCTCGTTATGATCGAAGCAATGGCCTGCGGTACGCCGGTCATCGCATTTAACCGCGGGTCGGTCCGGGAAATTGTCGATGATGGTCTGACCGGCTTTATCGTCGAGGATGAGGAAGGCGCAATCGGCGCTTTCGACCGGCTTTCGCAGCTGTCACGAGACAACATCCGCAAGCACTTCGAACATCGTTTCACTGCGCGCCGCATGGCGATCGAGTACCTTGCGGCCTATCGCAGCCTGATGGATCGGGATGCACATCGCCTTAAATTGGTAGTCGACGGCGTTGCCGCGCTTTAGCTCGGGCAGCTCCCGCTCTAAGATCGAGTCGCCTGTGGGCTGGTCACAGGCAGGCTCGTGCGGTACTGCCGAGGCGAACTGAATGAGAGTTTAGCTGATCGGGATTGAGCGTGAGCATCGCGTTCGCGGGGAACTTAAATCGCGAACAGGCATTACTCTCAGAATGCGATAACTGGGGCCCATTGCTCGCCGGTTGAGGAGCAGGCTCGTGACCGCGCGCCCTTTCGAACAGCAAATTCCCAAGCGGTTGCAGGCCAAGCACGGCGTTTCCTCGCGAGCGGTCAGCATCTTACTTGCTATCCTCGCCGACACGTGCCTGGCGTTCCTTCTGTTCCAGCAGAATTGGATATCCTCCACCGAGGAAATCGAGCCGTTTTGGGTTAGGCAATTCATCGCATTTGCATTGTACAGCGCCATTCAATTGTGGACTTTGGCTTACCAGACGGGCAGAGGAGACGAGTTCGCTGCGACAATCGATAAGGTTTTTGCGGCAAGTCCCGCGATTGTGACCGCGCTTGTGCAGATGTACTGGATAGGCCACAACTCTGCTGCCACATTGTCGTGGCGGCAACACATTGTTTCGGTGATTTGGACTGTTTTCTCAATTGCAGATTTCTTTGCGACCGACATCACCAATCAGCGTCTGCGGATGAGACAATTGAATTTGGCACCGCAGGCGGACTGAGCCGTGGGCTCAAAGCGCGTCATCATTGCGTCGCCATATTGCCAGAGCAGCCTGCTGATGAGATTTCATTGGAACAAGCCGGTAGAAAAAGCAATCGACATCGGGCACGGTACGTGGCGCCGCAGCAAATGCGATGACCCCAAATCTGCAGGAACGCGACGATTGGACCGTCATGTCAATAGAAAGATTGCGTGAGGAGGAGACCGACACCGGCTTCTCTTTCTATATTGCGGCGACCGGGCCGGAGTATCGGCTGCGACGCACGCTCAAGTACGGCGACACCTTTGTCGTGATCGATGCCCACGGCGACATTGGCGCTTCGGCGGGCACGAGCGACGGCCTCTTTCACCGCGATACCCGGTTCCTGTCCCGCCTCGAGCTACGGGTCAACGGGCTGCAGCCGCTGCTGCTTGGCAGCAACATGCGCGAGGACAACGCAATCTTCAGCGCCGATCTCACCAATCCCGACATGTTCTCCGGCGAGCATATGCTCGCGCTTGAGAAGGACACTTTGCACATCAATCGGTCAGTCTTTGTGTGGCGCGATACCCTTTTCCAGCGGCTGTCATTAACCAATCACGGCGCCAAGCGAGTTGAGCTGCTGATCTCAATCACCTTCTCTGCTGATTTCGCCGACCTATTCGAGGTGCGGGGTGCGCGGCGCACCCGCCGTGGGACATTCAGCGCCCGGCTGAATGGACCGCATGAAGCGCTGCTGAGCTATCTCGGGCTCGACGATTTCGTCCGCATCACGTCGGTTTACTTCGACCCGGTCCCCACCCTGCTCTCCGAGCGAGAGGCGAGGTATCGGATTGCGCTGACCTCGCACGAAACGATGTCGTTTTGCGTTGCCGTCCGGTGCAATCCAACCGCACCGCAGCCTGCGCCGTTTATCAAGAGCCTGCTTCGCGCGCATCGTGAGCTTCGGCAAGCCGCTCAAGGCGCTGCCGTGGTTCAGACATCCAATCCGCTGTTCGACGATATTGTGCGCCGCTCGATGGCTGATCTGGCGATGCTCAAGACGCAGACGCCGCAAGGCCCCTACCCCTATGCGGGCACCCCCTGGTACTCGACCACGTTTGGGCGCGACGGGCTGATTACTGCCATGCAGATGCTGTGGGTTGACCCGCGGCTGGCGAGGGGGGCGCTGTTCCGTCTCGCGGCGCTGCAGGCAAAGACGACCGATGCCGGGTCGGACGCCGAGCCGGGCAAGATTTTGCACGAAGTGCGCTTCGGCGAGATGGCGGCACTCGGCGAAGTGCCGTTCGGCCTCTACTACGGAAGTGTGGATTCCACCCCGTTGTTCGTGTTGTTGGCGGGCCTCTATTTCGAGCGCACCGGCGATATCAAAGCCCTGGCCGAACTGTGGCCGGCGATTGAAGCGGCGCTGGCGTGGATTGATGGGCCGGCGGACCGCGATGGCGACGGATTTATTGAGTATGCCGCCAGCGAGCGCGGCCTCGCCAATCAAGGATGGAAAGATTCGGCGGATGCTATTTTCCACGCCGATGGCCGGCTCGCAGCAGGTCCCATCGCGCTCGCCGAGGTCCAGGCCTATGTGTTCGCGGCCAAGCGGCTGATCGCGCATTGCGCGCGCCGGTTGGGTTACGGCGATCGGGCGGATGGGCTGGAAGAACAGTCGCGCCGGCTCGCCGAGCGTTTCGAAGCCGCGTTCTGGTGCGACGACTTGCAGACGTATGCGGTTGCGCTCGATGGCGTCAAGGAGCCGTGCTGCGTGCGCACCTCCAACGCTGGCCAGGTGCTTTTTACTGGCATCGCGCGGCCCGACCGCGCTGCCATCGTGGCAACCACGCTGTTAGCGCCCGATCTGTTCTCCGGCTGGGGTATCCGCACGGTCTCGCGTCGCGAAATCCGGTACAATCCCATGTCCTATCATAACGGCTCGGTGTGGCCGCACGACAACGCGCTGATTGCCGCCGGCCTTGCGCAAATCGGCGCCAAACGTGCAGTCAACCGCATTTTTCAGGGTCTTTTCGATGCGGCCACTTACATGGATCTGCATCGCTTGCCGGAATTGTTCTGTGGGTTCCAGCGCGCCCGGAACCGAGGGCCGACGCGTTACCCGGTGGCTTGTGCGCCGCAGGCCTGGGCGAGTGCAACGCCGTTCTACCTCCTGCAGGCGGCTCTCGGACTCGAAATCGATCCCGCCGCCGAACAGCTGCGTCTGCGCAATCCGTGCCTGCCGAAATTTCTCGACGAGGTGACGTTGCGGAATTTGCAGGTCGGCGATTCAAGCGTGGACGTCGTGGTCAGGCGCGATGGCGAAACTGTCTCGGTCAGCGTTCTGCGGGCGCTCGGCTCGATTGAAGTGTCCGTCCTTGCTGCGTGACCTTCTAACGTACGGAATTCCATCGTGCTGGCGACGGTCCCGAATAGGCGATTTCGGGCTTCTCGTGGCGGGAGGTGGTCGGCGCACCTCGAACGGGAAACGGTCCCATGACCTCATCGTCGCCCCGCAATGCGGCGAGGAATTCGCGTTGCCATCTGTCGACATCGTAGTCGAGGATGGCGGCAAGCAGGGCCTGGTGGCGCGCGCGCCGCTCCTCGATCGGCATGGACAAAGCTTGTGCGATTGCGCCTGCAACCGATTCAGGGTCATAGGGATTGACCAGAAGGGCGCGGCGAAATTCAATCGCGGCACCGGCGAAGCGAGACAGGATGAGGACTCCCGGATCCTCCGGATTCTGCGCCGCGACGTATTCCTTCGCGACGAGATTCATGCCGTCCCGCAAAGGCGTCACCAGGCCGACGCGCGCCGCGCGATAGAGCCCGGCCAGCGCGGAGCGTCGATAGACCCGGTTCACATAGCGGATGGGCGTCCATGACACATCGCCGTACTTGCCGTTGATGCGTCCGGCGGCGGCCCCCAGGGCCTCTTCGAGCTCGGCATATTCAGGAATTTCGGAGCGGTTTTTCGGCGTGATCTGCAAGTATATCACCTTGCCGATCCAGTCGGGGTGGTTGGCGAGGAAGTGATCGAACGCATCGAGACGCTGGACCAGGCCCTTGGAATAGTCGAGGCGATCGACCCCGATCACCAGCAGGCGGCCGTCAAGGCTTGCCACCATCTCCTTGACCAGCGGAGACCGCATGTTGCGGCGTGCCAGCCGCTGGAATGAGCGCGGATCGATACCGACCGGAAAACTGCCAATCCGTGTTTGTTGACCGCGCACGCTCACGGTCGTTTGGCGGCCGGCGATCTCGAATACCCGCATTTCCCGTGCTTGATTGCATTCGGAGATCAGGTAGCGAACGAAATTGTCTGCATCACCCTCGGTTTGAAATCCCACAACGTCATATTGCATGAGCAGTGGGATCAGCTGCTCGTGGTTCGGCAACGAGGTTATCACCTCCGGCGGCGGGAATGGAACATGCAGGAAGAATCCGATCCGGTTGGAATGGCCGCGCCGCCGCAAGGCGTCAGCGATCGGGATCAGGTGATAATCGTGGACCCAGACGAGATCGTCGTCCTTGATTACCTTTTCGAGTTCGGTCGCGAAATGATCGTTGACGCGGAAATATCCGCTGAGGTCCCGCCGGGCAAACTCGGCGAGGTCCAGTCGATAATGCAGAATTGGCCACAGCACCCGATTGGCGAAGCCGTTATAGTATTCCTGATATTCATGCTTGGTGAGATCGGTGACGACGTATTCGACATTGTTATGCTTGATGGATCGTGTTCGCAGCTTATCCTGTGCGCCGACCTTTCCGCTCCAGCCGACCCAGATCCCGCCGTTATGGTGGAGCGCCGGCCGCAGCGCCACCTCAAGCCCGCCGGCGCGCTTAGCGCCGTCGCCCGAGGGTGAAGGAACCGAAACACGATTGGAAACAACTGCCAGGTGCGCCACAATCGCCCTCCGACTACGCAGCAAGGGCGACGTTACTGCACGGGTCAGTTCAAGCGCCTTAAGGCCGCTCATCGCGTATGTCGCTCACATGACATTAATGTTTTTGACGACGAATTGTTCCGGAACTCAGGACGGACGCATGGCCCGCGGCGAGCTGGGCGGCGAAAAAACGCGCAGTACCTGGGGGT
Source organism: Xanthobacteraceae bacterium (assembly GCA_030037185.1). The sequence continues at coordinate 8,330 of JASHRR010000045.1, forward strand.
TTGCCGGCACCTTGATGCAGCGCTGCGGCAATCTGATCACCCACGTGCAACCTGAAGGCGAGACAGCGTCACTTGATCATTTCCCGAATGGTCTTCATCAAGAGCAGCTGATCGTTTGAATGGAACAGGAGAATGGGGGGTGCCTTCGCCGGATCCGATCAACGAACCGCTGGTGCGCTTCGAAAAGGTTTCCAAGCGC
>JASHRR010000438.1 GCA_030037185.1 Xanthobacteraceae bacterium
TTCGGCTCCTTGGCAATCTTGACTTCGGCGGAAAGAAATGGGTTTGCAAAAAATATGGTGATCATCGGTTGGTCGGCCCCGTTTCTCATCTTGAGGCCCCAGGAAATAGGCGAGCCCTGCTTATCAATGCGACGGAATATCTGCGCCTTCGACGGCCGTCGGCGGGCCTTCAAATCTTCGGGTGTTGGCTCGGCTAGGCTGCCCTTCTTTTCACCGATGCAAAGATGAAAATGCGGACCACACACGCGGTTGACGTAGTGCGGTTCGATGATCAACGCGGCAATCCGAACAAGCGATCCGCATCAACGGTCTCATCGGCTCCGGGAGAGCTAGATGCAGGAGCGCGACTTTCAGCATGGCGATGCACCTCAGCTCATTTACCGTCAGTAATTGGTTGCCAGGGCAGCAGATAGGGAATTCCTTGGTGTTCCCCCCGGACCACGGCCACACCATAGGCGTTCGCGATATTTTCATCGGTCATGACCTCGTCGGGGCGGCCGTCGACTAGGATGCTGCCGCGAGTCAGCAACACCAGCCGGTCGCAAAAGCGTGCGGCGAGTGCAAGGTCGTGCAGGACGACGACGACGCCTTTGCTCTGGTGAGTCGTCTTACGCAATAGTTGCATCACTTGAAGCTGGTGGAGCGGGTCGAGAGCCGAAACCGGTTCGTCCGCAAGAAGCAGGTCGCCATCAACCGCTAGTGCGCGCGCCAACAAAATCCGCAGACGCTCGCCGCCCGAAACCTCCGCCACCGACCGCTCTCTAAAAGCCTGTACATCACATGCAGCAATCGCGCGATCGATGGCCGCACGATCATCGGCAGTCATTCCCTGCATCGGCCGTCGATGCGGCAGGCGGCCAAGCGCGATGAGCGTTTCGACCCGAATCTGCCAATGAACATCGCCCCCCTGTGCCAGATACGCAACCCTTTGAGCAAGTTGTCGCTGGCCAATATCTCGCGCCGTTTTGCCGGCATAGAACACGCACCCCCCGTCTGGAGCGCGCAAATTTGCGAGAATACGAAGCAATGTCGTTTTGCCCGATCCATTGGGGCCAATCAGGCCGACCATTTCGCCGCTATTCACTGCGAAGTTGATTCCTCGCAGAACGATGTTTCGGCCGAAACACGCGCCAACGTCTTTCGCCTCGATCTGCATTACCCGTCTCGCCGGAGCCGATAGATGAGGCTGAACAAGAAAGGCGCTCCGATGAGCGCCGTCACCACGCCGAGCTTGAGTTCGGGGCGCACCGGAATTATCCGCACGCTGATATCGGCCGCAAGCGTGAGCGCGGCACCGCCGAGACCGCTCACGAGCAGCAGGCGGCCAGGCCGATGGGCAACCAACGGACGGAGGACATGCGGAACCACAAGTCCGACGAACCCGATTTGGCCCGTGACGGCCACCGCGCTGCCGACCGCGAAGGCCGTCCCGGCAATGAGTTGCAGCCGCAATCGCGAAAGATTGACGCCGAGGCTTGTCGCAGTGTCCTCGCCAAGCGTCAAAGCCTCAAGGGCCGGACCGGATACGCCAATGAGCCCCCAGCCGATCGCCATCATCGGCAAGACAAGCCAGACATAGGGCAGACTCCGATCTGCAAAGGAACCCATGAGCCAAAACACGATCTCGGACACAGCGAATGGATTGGCCGACAGGTTCAGTGCAAGTGCCGTGAGTGCGGCCGCGAAACTGTTGATGGCAATGCCGGCGAGGATGAGCGTCATCGTTCCCGCGCCGCGACCCGCCATGACGAAGAGCGCAAGCGTGGCCGCGAACGCGCCGGCGATTCCTCCCAGCGGGAGTGCCAAGGAAAATGCGCCTGCGAGGCCAAAATAGAAGGTCAATACAGCACCAAAAGCCGCGGCGCCCGAAACCCCGACGATTCCCGGCTCAGCCAAGGGGTTGCGCAATAATCCCTGCATCGCAGCGCCGGTCATGCCCAGACTGAAGCCCACAAGGCCGCCGAGCAGCGCGCGCGGAAAACGTAGCTCCCGCAAAACCAGCGCCGCAAGCGTCTGATTACCTTGTAAAATATCGCGGGTCGCGCGCGGTATGTCGAGCGGTGCATAGCCGAGGGAAAGCGACGCAATGAACAACAGGATCACGGCAATCGAGAGAACAACGATGAGAAGGCCATAAACCGACAGCCGCGGTCGCGCGACCCAGCCAATCACCTGAGCTTCGGTCATCTGCTTGTCGCCTCGCGCCGGACTTTGGTGGCGACGCCCCTCAGAAGATCAATGGCGTCCAGATTCTCAGGACCGGCGCAGACCCACAATTTGGCCGGCACGACCGTCAGTTGCGTGCGGTCGGATATTGCCGCAAGTACCGGATGACGCAAAACTTCAGAAGCAATTGCAGGCGGCCCGTCACGGTACGAGCTCAGGATCAATACGTCAACCTGGCTTGAGACCACCGTTTCAAGAGAAATCTGGCCGTACCGATCAATACCGAACGTCCTTGCAAGGTTCTCCATGCCGGCCCGAATAATAATATCATCGGTCAACGAGTGCTTTCCGATGGTAAAACTGTTCGAATTGAAAACGAGCGCGCGCGGCAGCGGCGGCGGAGGGGCCGATGGCATAGCGGCGATGTGTTCCTCCATTTGGTCTACGATCTGCTTGGCCCGCTTGGGCTCGCCGAGCGCTTCACCGACCTCGCGATATTGATCCATTACCTCCTGGATGCTTCGCGGTACGTCGAGATCGAGAATTGGAATATTGGTCCGCTTGAGCAACGCCGCAGCGGTACGCGCGGTGTATCGTCCAGCCACAACCAAATCTGGCCTCAGAGGAACGATCTCCTCCGCCAGACCATGATTGACAGGAATTTTCTCCGCAAGGTCAGTGACGTTTGAATTCGCATTGCGAGACAGATAGGAAACGGAAACGACATTCCTGGGATCAGCGAGCCGCAGAACCAGTTCGTCGGTGCACAGATTGATCGAGACGATGCGGGTGGGCTTGCGCGCCGGTTCGGTGGCCGCTGGTGCGGTGATACCAAACACAAGTGCGGCGGCCAAAGAAATAACGCTGAGCCCGGATGAACAAGTCCCGCGAGAATCACGCACAGAGGCGACCATACTATTTGAAGGTGGGCAGCAACTCAGTCAGCCGCACTCCGCCATAGACGCCGAACCCCGGGCGCAGGAAACCAATTGGGTCTTGGTATTGTACATTGGTCAGGTTGTCGATGCGGCTGAACAGCGTGATCTCGTCGCTGTACTTCCAGTTGAGCGCGAGATTGACCAGTGTGTACGGCGAACCCGGCAGCCCGGTTACGGTGCCGGCATTGTTGATGTCGACCCACGGCCCGACATGAATCACAGTTGTCGAAAACGTCAGGTCGTCGAGAGGCTTCCAAGTCACCTTAAAGGTTTCCTTGTCTCTCGGCCGGCGCAGCAGCGGCTGACCAGTGAGTTCGTCAATTGCGGTCGTGGTGGTAACATCCGCGCGGAAGTTTAGCCAAGGAGAAATGTTCCACTGGATGAAGGATTCGGTGCCATATGTTCTAGCACGGCCGACATTTTCGTACGTTTCGAAGCCCCCACTGGGCGCGACATTGGCTTGTATGAGGTTGACGTAGTCTATGTGATAGTAGGTTACCCCGAAACGGATCTTGTTATCAAAGAGCGGCTGCTCGAATCCGACATCCTGTCCAGTATCAGTCTCGGGCAAGAGGTGCGGATTGGCGAAGAAATTGAAGGCTGGAAAGTTGACGAAAAGTTCCTCTAGTGTCGGAGCTTTGAAGCCAGTACCCCAGCTTGCCTGCAGTTTCGTATCGGTGTAGGGCACAAGGAAGGCGGGTGCTAACCGGAAGGTTTCGTGTTCGCCAAACTCTTCGTTGTCATCGATCCGTCCGTTGGCGGCAAAGAAAAACCGGTCATAGAAATTGGTTTGCAGCTCCAGATAGCCGGCTTTGTTGGCATTTGAGGCGGCGCAGCC
>JASHRR010000439.1 GCA_030037185.1 Xanthobacteraceae bacterium
CTTGCTGCCCACGCCGGCATGACGTTCGAAGAGCTGGTTAAATGGATGGTGGAGGACGCTTCGCTGGATCGTTGAGTGAGAGAGCGCCGCCGTGGCCGCGCCGGGCCGCGGAGGGCGAAGCGGTATCGCAGCGTGGCCATGCCGACTGGCGCGGGCCCCACCACAGGCTGGGTGTGCTGGACCCCTCGGGACGGTGGCGCCGGTTTGCGCGTTTTCTCGATCGCGCGGCGGACCGCCTGTCGCGCCTGCCCCGACATGCCGGCCTCGTTGCCGCGACGCTTATGATCGCAGGGAGTGCTGGTTACGGCGCAATCAAGAGCAGTCAGGCGATGAAGGTTGTCGATTTCCTCAAGGATATCCGCGACGCTGCAGCCAATGCAGTCGGCTTCCGCATCGCGACGGTTGCGATCGGCGGCGAGAGGCACCTCGCCCGCGACGAAATTCTCGCGGCCGCAGGCGTCACGTCGCGCGCCTCCTTGCTGTTCTTCGATGTTGTCGATGCCCGTGCGCGGCTGCTCACCAATCCATGGATCGCCGAAGCAACCGTGCAGAAGCTTTTACCCGATCGCCTGGCGATTTCCATTTCCGAACGCGCGGCGTTTGCGCTCTGGCAGAAGGCTGGCCGCGTCGGCGTCATCGCCGACGATGGCACTGTGCTCGAGCCCTATGTGGTGGCGCGCTACGCCCACCTGCCGCTTGTGGTCGGCGTCGGCGCCGAAACCCGCGCCAAGGAATTCCTCGCGATGCTCGACCGTCGCCCCGAACTGCGCGCGAATGTCCGCGCGGCGGTTTTGGTCGCCGAGCGGCGCTGGAACCTGAGATTGAAGAATGGTGTCGATGTCCGTCTGCCGGAATTCGGTGTCGAGCAGGCATTGGACCAGCTCGCCGTATTGGAGCGCGACGTCGGGCTGTCACACCGCGACATCACGGCGATCGATCTCAGGCTGGCGGACCGCATCACCGTTCGCCTGTCTGACGGCGCCTTTCAGGCGCGCGAGGAAGCGGCGAAGAAAAAACTGCAGAAACCAAAGGGCGGGAACGCATGAGCCCGCTCAATTATGGTCTCACGCCGAAAATGCGCCCGCTCGCACCAAGGCGCGCCGCCCTGGTGGTGGCGCTTGACGTCGGCACCAGCAAGATTGCGTGCCTGATTGCAAGGCTCAAGCCGCGGCCACCCCAGGATGTCCTGCGCCGACGCAGCCATGCCATCGACGTGATTGGTTTTAGCCACACCGAATCATTTGGCATGAAGGCCGGCAATGTGGTCGACCTCGTCGAGGCCGAAGGAGCGGTGCGCCACGCGGTCGATCTCGCTGAGCGCAGCGCGAGATGCCAGGTCGAATCCGTCATCGTTTCGTTATCGGCGGGACGGCTCGCCAGCGAGCGTCTCAGCGCCGCGGTCAGGATTTCCGGCGCGGCGGTCCGTGATCGCGATATTGCGCGCGTATTGGCGGCGGGCGCCCGCCGGTCAGCCCAGGAGGGCCGGGCCGTGCTGCATTCGGTCCCGATCGGGTTTTCGCTCGACGATGCGCGTGGGGTGCGCGATCCGCGCGGCATGCTCGCCTCGACCTTCGGGGTCGACATGCACGTCGTCACGGCGGATACGGGGTCGGCCCGCAATCTGCTACTGGCGGTAGAGAGCTGCCATCTGATGGTGGAAGCCATGGTGGCTGGCCCCTATGCGGCGGGTCTGGCCGCGTTGGCGGACGATGAAGCCGATCTGGGGGCGGCCGTTATCGAAATGGGCGCGGGCACCACCACAGTGGCGGTATTCGCGGATGGGCGTTTCGTCCATGCCGACGGCTTTGCGGTGGGCGGGCGGCACGTGACCTTCGATATTGCGCGCGGTTTGGGCACAAGCGTGAACGACTCCGAGCGAATCAAAACGCTCTATGGCAGTGTGCTGGCCGGAGGAGCGGATGAACGCGACATGATCACCGTACCGACCGTCAGCGGCGAGGACCGCGAAGCGCCACGTTTCGTGTCGCGGGCCGAACTCACTCACATCATCAAGCCACGCGCCGAGGAGATCCTCGAGATGGTGCGCGACCGTCTCGCTGCCTCGCCGTTCGCCACGGAACCGCGCGGCCGCGTGGTTCTCACCGGCGGGGGGTGTCAGCTCACCGGCCTGTGCGATCTTGCGGCCCGCATTCTTGGACGTCCGGTTCGCATCGGTCGACCGCTCGGCATCTCGGGGCTGCCCGACGTCGCCAGGGGATCAGCGTTCGCGGTGGCGGCTGGCCTGTTGGTCTATCCGCAGCTTGCCCACTTGGAACATTTCGAACCGCGATACACGCGGCAATTCAAGTCAGGGACGGGCAGCTATGTCGCACGGGTCGGACGATGGCTTCGCGAAAGCTTTTGAGCATCACGAGTCTGCCCCTGCCTCCCCCGCTTGCGGGGCGCAGGGGATTTCGCCCGGCAGACGCGGACGGGTTCGCCCGCGCACACAAGAGGCAGCCATGAGCATCAACTTGAAAATTCCCGACATCCGCGAGCTGAAGCCGCGAATCACCGTCTTTGGCGTCGGCGGGGCCGGCGGCAACGCCGTCAACAACATGATTACTGCTGGCCTCCAGGGGGTCGATTTTGTCGTCGCCAACACCGATGCCCAGGCTCTGACCACCTCGCGCGCCGAACGCATCATTCAGATGGGCGTGCAGGCCACCGAGGGGCTCGGCGCCGGCTCGCACCCCGATGTCGGCTGTACCGCCGCCCAAGAGGTGATCGACGAGATCCGCGATCACTTGGCAGGCGCCCACATGGTGTTTGTCACGGCCGGGATGGGGGGCGGTACCGGGACCGGCGCTTCGCCAGTGGTCGCCAAGGCAGCCCGCGATCTCGGCATTCTCACGGTCGGCGTCGTCACCAAACCATTCCACTTCGAGGGCCAGCGCCGCATGCGGCTTGCCGATGCCGGCATTGTCGAGCTCCAGAAGACCGTTGATACCTTGATTATCATTCCGAACCAGAACCTGTTTCGGGTCGCCAACGAAAAGACCACCTTCGCGGACGCCTTCGCGATGGCTGACCAGGTGCTCTATTCGGGGGTTGCATGCATCACCGACCTGATGGTCAAGGAGGGGCTGATCAATCTCGATTTTGCCGATGTTCGCGCTGTCATGCGTGAAATGGGCAAGGCGATGATGGGCACCGGCGAAGCGTCCGGGGAAAAGCGCGCGCTGCGCTCCGCCGAGGCCGCGATCTCCAATCCGCTCATCGATGATGTGTCGATGCGCGGCGCCCGCGGCGTGTTGATCTCTATCACTGGCGGCAAGGACCTCACCCTTTACGAGGTCGACGAAGCCGCCACTCGCATCCGCGAGGAGGTGGACCCGGATGCCAACATCATCGTCGGCGCCACATTCGACGAGAGCCTCGACGGGATCATCCGGGTGTCGGTGGTCGCGACCGGCGTCGATATCAACGCCGCCAGCAGCGCGCCGCCGCAAGGCGTTGCCCCACCGCAGACGCGGGTGGCGCCCTCGCCGCGGGCGCCCTCGCAGCCGCCGCCGAATCCGGGGAGCGCAACAAAATCAGCCGAGCACCATGAATCGCGCATTGCCGAGCTCGCCCAACGCCTCAAGGCCGACAATGCGCGAATCGCGGACCGTATCGAGCGGGCTGGCCGGCAAGCCTCCCGCCCGGCGACTTCGCCGCAGCTTCAAACGGCCGCCCCCGCGCCGATGCCGACCGCCGGGCGGCGGCCATCGCTCGAGCAGGCTGCCACCGCTGCGGTTGCTGCTGCTCTGGCGCCCCAAGGAGACGAAGTTGCAATCCGGCCCATGGCTAACACCAGGCCCGGCCTGTTCGCGGAGTCTGCGGCCAAAGCGGCGCAGACCGCCGAACCTGCCATCCCCCAAGCCTTCATCCCGCCGCAGCCGGAGCGGCCGACGAGCCGCAGTGCGCCGCGCATGCCGACGCTCGATGAACTGCCGTTGCCTGGTCAGAACGAGTACCGGGCGCGCCGCGGAGAGCCGGGCGCCGCGGAAAACCCTGAGAAACGCCGCCTCACCTTGCTGCAGCGGTTGGCCCAGGTCGGGCTCGGGCGGCGCGAGGATGAACTTGATCATCACGCCGGGGCCCGCTCCAGGGAGTCGGGAGGCCGCGGGCCAGCAGGCGAATCACGTAGCCCGGATTCTGTGCCCGAGTTCGCAAAACGGGGCGTGCTGCCCATCGACACACGCAATCGCTCTACCGGCGCGCCTCCACAGCTTGATGACGACCAACTCGACATTCCGGCATTTTTGCGTCGACAGGCCAACCAATAAGGTGTCTGCCCTTAAGCATTTTGAAAATCTTATCGCTTTTCATTTGCTCTTGGGGTTCTTTAGGCACGACCGCAGGCGGGCAGCGGATGGAGCCAATCCAGGCGGAATCCGAGTAACAATCGGTAAAAAAGCGTGAGTTGTGGCATTCGCGAGGCCGACTAAGATACCGTGAGTCGAGGGGGACGTTGGTATCTCGTTGGGGAGCGGAGAGCCGAGCGGCTCACCGTTCTTTTGTCCAAAACCGAACAGAAATCGGACATGCCCGCAACGGCTCGCCAGAGGCGCGGACGTTTGGTGACGTGAAGTTTGAGGCAGCACCGGGATTTGGGGTTGGAACGGTTGAACATGAAAGCCGCCAGGCAAACGACACTGCGCGATAGTGCAACATTGACGGGCATTGGGGTTCACTCGGGGTTGCCGGTCACGCTGACAATCCATCCGGCCGAGATCGACTGCGGCATTACGTTCCTGCGCAGCGGCATCGACGGCTGTGCCGACCGGGAAGTGCGGGCCGACCTGCGCGCCGTTACCGGCACTGCCTTTGCCACTGTGCTGGGCGACACCAAGGGTCCGTTGTGCTCGACCGCGGAGCATGTACTCGCCGCACTGTCCGGACTTGGCGTCGACAACGCCATTGTTGAGATCGACGGTCCTGAAGTGCCGATCATGGACGGCAGTGCCGCGCCTTTTGTGGCGGCGATCGAACAAGTCGGCATCGCACCGCTTCCAGCGCGGCGGCGGTACATCCGGGTTCTCAAGCCGGTTCGCGTCGCCGGCGGCGACTGCTTCGGCGAGCTGCGGCCCTATCCGCGCGGCTTTCGCGTTGAAGTTGAAATTGCATTCGACAATCCACTGATCGGCCGGCAGGCGATGGCCTTTGACGTCACGCCGGAATCGTTCCGAAAGGAAGTCGCCCGGGCCCGCACATTTGGCTTTATGCGCGACGTCGCCAAGCTGTGGAGCGCAGGCTATGCGCTGGGCGCCACGTTCGACAACACAGTCGTCGTATCGCAGGACAGGGTGCTCAATGCCGAAGGTTTGCGTTTCGCCGATGAATTCGTGCGCCACAAGGCGCTTGACGCCATCGGCGACCTCGCGCTGGCGGGCCTGCCCCTGATCGGCGTTTACCATTCGGTACGTGGCGGCCACAAGCTCAACCATGCCGTGCTTTGCGCCTTGATGGCTGACCCTTCGGCCTGGACGGTGGATGCCGGCCGGGTCGCAGGCCAAGCGGCGTACCCGCTCGTCGAGCTTGCGACTCTGCGCCATCGCGGCCAGGTCGACATCGCGGCTTCCCTTTCGGCTCCGGCATTCGGGCCGGACCTTTCGTGACCAACACGTGCCGGGATTAGCTGCTGCCACATTGCCGGCCGAATGGCTGCTTATTGCTGCGTCAAGCCTTTTCAATGATTTGATTTTCGCGCTAGGATGCAGCGTGCGTCGCTGGCTGGGCGCAGGCACGGGAGTGATCGGTAGTCATGCTGAACGGTCCTGTCACGGGTGAGATCGGCAGCGCCTTCAGGAGCGGCGTCATGCCCGCGCTGGCGCGGATACTGCTTGTATTGCCGATGCTGGCCTTTGTGGCCGGCTGCAGCACCTGGAGCCTTTTCGGCGACAAGGAGGAGGTGGCGCCGGACGAACCGGCCGAAAAGCTCTACAACGAGGGGGTCTATTACCTCAATGAGAAGCACGACCCGAAGGCGGCAGCAAAGAAATTCGAGGAAGTCGACCGTCAGCACCCCTACTCGGAGTGGGCGCGCAAGTCGCTGGTGATGTCGGCCTACTCGTACTACGACGCGAAGAACTACGATGAATCGATTAATTCCGCAAAGCGCTATATTTCGCTGCATCCCGGCACACCGGATGCCGCCTATGCGATGTATCTTGTAGGCGCCTCTTATTTCGACCAGATTCCGGACGTTAGGCGCGACCAGGGGCGCACCGAGAAGGCGATGGCAGCACTTGAAGAGGTCGTGCGCAAATTCCCCGACAGCGAATATGCCGCAAGCGCGCGCCGCAAGATCGAGGGTGCGCGCGATCAACTCGCTGCGAAGGAGATGGACATCGGCCGTTATTACCAGAACACCAAAGATTTCATTGGCGCGATCAACAGGTTCAAGGTCGTGGTGACACGCTACCAGACAACGCGGCATGTCGAGGAAGCGCTGATGCGCCTCACCGAGTGTTACCTGACGCTCGGCATCGTTGCGGAAGCCCGGACCGCGGCCGCCGTGCTCGGGCATAATTTCCCCGATAGCGCTTGGTACAAAGATGCCTACCAGATGGTGAAAGACCAGGGTTACGAGCCGCAGGAGGACACTGGCTCGTGGATCAGCCGAGCGTTTCATAAAATGTTAGGGTGAAGTCGCTGACCGACGTCTATTCGAGGCCACCCCGCAGACGCGAGATTTGGCCGCCTCCACCGCACCTTCCCGACGTTGCCGGGGACGATAAGGCGGAGGATGGAAGGGGCGTCCGCGCTTGCGTCACGTGCTAGCGTGCACCATCGCAATCGGCTAGCGTTGCGCGTGAAGTCGACCCGAGCTGAAGCAAAACCTGTCTTTACCGCGCGCGATGAAATGTCTTGCGCGACGTCTGTTGCCGCGGCGGGAAGACCGCGCGCCCTCACCCCCGCCGAGGCGCGCACGATATTCGTCGGCCTTATGCTGTCGGTCTTCCTGGCAGCCCTCAACCAGACGATCGTTGCCACGGCCCTGCCGACCATAGGGCGCTATTTCGATGACCTCGAAAACCTATCTTGGATTGTTACGGCCTATCTCCTGACCTCGACCGCGGTTGCGCCGCTTTACGGGAAGCTGAGCGATGTCCACGGCCGCCGCACCGTCATGCTCGCCAGCATCGGAATTTTCGCGGTTGGCTCGGCGGCATGCGCGGCGGCACCTGACATGCTCACGCTCATTTTGGGTCGCGCCCTGCAAGGGATCGGCGGGGGCGGGATTCTGCCCGTCGCGCAGGCGATCATGGCCGACGCGATCGCGCCGCGCGAGCGTGGGCGCTATCAGGCCTATATGGGGGTCGTGTGGGTGACGTCAGGGATCGCGGGTCCGATCCTGGGCGGCGTGCTCGCCGAGCATTTCCGTTGGTCGCTGATCTTCTGGATCAACCTTCCGCTTGCGCTTGCGGCCGCATTGATGACCTACACGCGCCTGGAGAAGCTGCCGCGCCACGAACGCCGGCACCGGCTCGATATCCTGGGAGCCGGCCTGATGATGGCGAGCGCGGTTTCATTGCTTCTCGCGCTGACTTGGGGAGGCACGCGGTTCGCCTGGGTGTCGGCGCCGGTCATCACGCTCTTTGCCGGCTCCGTTATGCTGTCGCTGGCGCTCGGCTGGCGGCTGGTCCGCGCTTCCGAGCCGTTCCTGCCGCTGTCGGTGTTGGTCGAGCCGGTCATGTACACCGGCACGGCGGCGAACTCTTTCGCCATGGGCGCGTCGATCGGGTTGGTGATCTTCGTGCCGCTCTATTACGAGCTCGTTCACCACCTTTCCGCCAGTGATTCCGGGCTCGCGCTTGTCCCGCTGGCGCTTACCACGCCCGGCTCGATCCTCTCGGGCCGCGCCATGCTGCACATGCGCAGATACAAATGGGTGCCGGAGGTGGGGCTTGCGGTCGGCATCGTCGGGCTCGGCGTGCTGATCCGGCAGCCTGCGCTTTCGCTCTGGGGTGCAATCGTCATCATGAGCCTTGTGGGAATCGCGATCGGCACGGTGTATCCCGTGTGCACCGTGTCGATCCAGAATGCCGTGCCCAACCATCAGGTGGGCGTGGCGATGGGGGCCATGAACTTTTTCCGCGCGCTGGCAAGCGCCTTTGCGGTTGCCGTGATGGGGGCTATCCTGCTCGCCGGAATGGGCGTTACGCTTGAGCGGGGAGGCAGCGCCGCCGCGGTGGCGGCGAAGTTAGGCAACCTTGAATTTGATTTCGCAGGCGTATTCCGTTGGGTTTTCGCGGCGGCGGAGGGATTTCTTGTCGCCTCCCTCGTGACATTGCTGTTGATGGAGGAACGTCCGCTGCGCGGGCCGGAACAGAGTGGGAAGCCTTAAGCCCGGGTTCGTGATCCGACCCGCGTGAT
>JASHRR010000440.1 GCA_030037185.1 Xanthobacteraceae bacterium
GCGCAAGGCGAGCCGATGCCGGTCGGCTGGATGATCGATCGTGCCGGCACTGCGCTCACCGACCCCAAGCGTGCCGGCGAAGGCTTCCTCGTGCCGATCGGCGGTTACAAGGGTTATGCCTTGTCGCTGATTATCGGCTTGCTGGCCGGTACACTCAATCAGGCGGCCTTCGGACGCGATATCGTGGATTTCATCAAGCATCCCGACGCAGCCACCAATACCGGGCAATCGATTGTGGCCGTCAGGGTGGCTGCGTTCTGCCCGGTTGAGGCCTTCAAACGGAACGTCGATATCGCAGTGCGCATGATCCGGCAATCGCAGCGATTGCCCGGCGTCGAACGGGTGCGGCTTCCCGGCGAGCAAAGCCATAACACGCGGATCGAGCGGCTCGCGAGAGGCATTCCCATACCTCCGGCGCTGCAAAAGAGCCTGGATGAGCTCGCGAGCGAACTCGCCATCTCCGCCATTTTGGCATGTCGATGATGGCTTTCCTCAAGCAGTTTGCGGCCGCATGGTCCCGTTTGTGCCAAAGGCGGCGACCCAACGATGGCCTGTGGCCGCAAGCACGATCACCAGTGCAAAGCTTGCCCGGCCGCATTTGGGACGCCCCTCGAAGGCACGCATCTGCCGACGCGGACATGGTTCGTGGCGTTGTACCTGTTCCCCGTTTAATGTGGCGCGGCGGCGACCGGTGGATGATTTCGGGGCAGTTTGAATGCGCCCGTCCCGCCCAATTGCTTGCAAGCAACATGACGCTCGGCATTGACCTCGGCGTCTCGATGCCCGTTACCGCGTTCGATGGCGAAGGTTTTCTGCTCGAGCCAACGGCGCCACGCAAGCTTCGCAAGGCGCTCCGCAGGCTCCGCCGCGCCCACCGCCAGTTGAGTGCCAGACAGACGGGATCGGCGCGGCGTAAGGCGCAACGCATCGGTGTCAACACCCGCAAAGTGCGCGAGCGGCGAAACAACATCCTTCACCAGATTTCCCACCTGCTGACAGCCAAGGCAGCTGTCATCAATGGTAACGTTCACCGCCTACAACGCCGATTGGCAAGGGCGGCTGGTGGTCGAGCCGTGGTTCCCGTCGAGAGACCTGTTGCCGCTGCGGCGGCATCAATTCCGACATCTCAACCGGCGTATTTTTGTTTGCGCCGCAAGCGGGCACCCTGCAGGCCGGGATCGCAACGCGTCGCTGCAACGTCTACTGGTACGGCGAGGGACACCCCGGCAACGGCCCTGCGTGCGGGGAGATCGGAGAGCCGGTGCCATTCGGCGGCACGATCCCGGTGCCGGTCGTTGAACCGCGAATTGAAGCAGGAGTGGTCAGTGATGGCTACCACGAATGTCAATAATTCCGAGGGAGATCATTTAAGGCTTCTGCGATGGCCAAACTGATAACGCCGCGCTGGGGTTGGGCGCTGACCGGATCGGGCCATTTCTTCAAGGAATGCCTGGCGCTGATCGCCGGACTGCAAAACGTTGACTTATTCGTGAGCAAGGCAGCGGCAGAGGTGGTGCGGATGTATCGGCAGCGGTTCAATTTGCCGAAATCCGCTCGCATCATCCGCGATACCACGGCGAGCGCCGCGCCAGTCGGCCTGTTCTACTATGGCGTCTATCACACGCTGGTGGTTGCGCCGGCAACGTCGAATACCGTGGCGAAATGCGTGTTCGGCATATCGGACACTCTCGTCACCAATGTCTTCGCTCAGGCGGGCAAATGCCGCGTTCCCACGATCGTATTCGCCTGTGATACCGCACCCGAGCTTGAAACCGAAGCGCCCAAGGGCATCGTCAAAGTCTATCCGCGCCGCATCGATCTGGAGAATACCGCGCGGCTGAAATCATTCGAGGCGACGCTGGTGGTCGAAACCCTTGACGAGCTGCGTGATCGCGTTGATCGCCGCAGCCGCGAAATCATGACGGATGGCTGACCGGATTCTATTTTTGACCGGGCACTTGGCGCGCGCGAGACTGGAAGCGGTCCTGGCGGGCGCAGGCCGGCTGGGATTTGAATGGTCGGTCGTCGACGTTGGCGTGAAGGTGGCGGCCCTGATGACCGAGGCCATCATTACGCGACGCCTGAAGCGGCCGATCGACGCCGATCGTGTCGTCCTGCCCGGCCGCTGCCGCGTCGATCTGGAGCGGCTCGCCAAATCGTTCGATGTCCCGTTCGAGCGCGGGCCGGACGAGCTGAAGGACCTGCCTGCCTATTTCGGCGGACGTGGCAGCAGTCTAGACCTCTCCCGCCATGACATGCGCATTTTCGCCGAGATCGTCGATGCCCCGGCCCTTCAGGTGGGGCAGATCCTCGAGCGCGCCGCTGCCATGCGCGCCGCCGGCGCCGACGTGATCGACATTGGCTGCCGGCCGGATACGCCGTTCCCGCATCTCGAGGAAACGGTGCGGGCGCTGCGCGCGAACGGGTTTGCCGTCAGCGTCGATTCCGCCGCGGCTGACGAGTTGCGACGGGGCGGCGCTGCAGGCGCAAATTTCCTGCTGAGCCTGACAGAGAGGACACTCAACATCGCGGCCGAAACGGGAGCCACGCCGATCCTCATTCCGGCGCCGCACGGAGACGTGGCGTCCCTGCTGCGCGCCGCCGAGGTTGCCGAGCGGCGTGGAATCCCTGCCATCCTGGACCCCGTTATCGATCCTATCCATTTCGGATTGGTGGCCTCGCTCGTGCGCTACGCCGAGCTGCGACGAGCAATGCCGCAAGCGGAAATCCTCATGGGCACCGGCAATCTGACCGAGCTTACCGATGCGGACACCGCAGGGATCACGGCGATAATGCTCGGAATCTGCTCGGAACTCAACGTGCGCAACCTTCTTGTCGTGAAGGTCAGCCCGCGCAGCCGCCGCACCATCCAGGAGCACGACGCGGCGCGGCGGATCATGTTCGCGGCGCGCGCGGACGGCGGTCTGCCGAAGGATTACGGCGACGCGCTCCTCGCCCTCCACGACCGCAGGCCGTTTCCCAATACGCCAAACGAAATCGCCGAATTGGCCGAACAGGTGAGGGACGATAATTTCCGCATCGAGGTCGCCGAGGACGGCATCCACGTCTACAACCGAAGGGGCCATCACGTCGCCCAGGATGCGATGTCGCTCTACCCGAAGCTCGGCGTTGCGGCCGATGGTGCCCACGCCTTTTATCTCGGCACCGAACTGATGAAGGCGGAGATCGCGTGGCGGCTCGGCAAGCGTTATGCGCAGGACGTGCCGCTCGCATGGGGATGCGCCGTCGACCCGTTAACTGAAGATCGCGCCGCGCTGTCCGCCGCCGGCGCCACGCTGCGCGCCGCGCGGGAGCGTTGAAGCGATGCCGATGATCCGCGAAACCATCCTCACCACGGCCGGTCCCACCGGTCTCGTCCACCTGGCGCCGCTCGGCCTCATTGCTGACGGCGAGGGATTTACCATCGCGCCGTTCCATCCCTCGAAGACGCTCGACAATTTGCGCGCCGTGCCGTTCGCAGTTGCAAATTATACCGATGACGTCCGCATTTTCGCCGGCTGCCTCACCGGACGTCGACAGTGGCCGACAGTGGCATCCGATCAGGTACCGGTACAACGGCTTGCCGGCGCGCTTGCGCATGCGGAGCTTGCGGTTGATCGCGTGACCGAGGATCAGCATCGCCCAAGCTTCCATTGCCGCGTGCTGCGCGTCGCCGCGCACGCGCCCTTCCTGGGATTCAATCGCGCCCAGGCGGCGGTGGTTGAAGCCGCGATCCTCCTCAGCCGCATTGAGATGCTCCCGCGTGACAAGGTCGAAAGGGAGATCGCCTATCTGCAGATTGCGGTTGGCAAGACCGCGGGCGCCGCGGAGCAGCAGGCCTGGCAGTGGCTGATGGAGAGCATTGCGGCACGGTATTCCCCGACGCAATAGGAAATCGATGCGGCGCCGGGCGCACCAGAAAAGCCAATCCCGGCCGGATCCGGAGTTCTTCGTCGGCGATGCGCGGCGGCAGACCGGGACTCGCAATACGCGCATTCAAACAATGAGATTCTCACCATGAGCGATCACGCCGGCAGCGTGAAGCCCAACAGACTCTGGCCGAACACGATCGCGGCGGGTGGTTTGCGCGTCGGCTTGCCGCTATCGCATGACGTGGCGGAGCCAAGCGCGCGAGGAAAGCGATGATCGACATGCCGAAACGTATGAAGGGGCTTACCACGAATGTAAATAGTTCCGATTTCCGTTACACGATGATGCGGGCGCCGGCAGGTTCGCCGCGCAGCGAACGCTCGACCACCGCGTGATCTTTGGGACCGAGTATGAATGCAGGAACGCGGCTTGCAGCCAGGAAATCCGCAAAGGCCTTGTCAACGATGTCGCGTGCCGCGAGATCGGTCGCGCGCATGGCTTCGGACCCCGGCTCGATGTGTTTGACGAGCAGCACCCGCTCGGCGCCGATCTTGCGCGCCAGCCACGCCGCAAGACTGTCCGACGTGACGTCCCAGCACTGCGGAATGTCGGCGGCAGCCAAAGCCATCTGCGTCGGCAGCCAAACCGGAACTTGATCATTGGCGAGGCTGCGATGGATCGAATCGAGTGAATCGGCGAGCGACAGGGCCTCATGCAGCGTGGTGATCGCGCAACCAAACTGCTCTATGGCAAGCAGTGCCATGCGATGCGCCGCGAGGTCGTCAAAGCCCATTTGCGCTTGCGCGGCGCGCACCGCATCGGCGAACGGACCGCCTCCCGGTACGATGACGGCGCGGCCGGCGCAGCGCGCGATCGCTGCGATCCAATCCCCCAACTGGGCCGAGAACGCAAAGCTTCCCCCCAGTTTGACGACGGTCAGTCCACCATCCTGCATCTACGTTGCAGCCCTCGGGGCGCTGCCTGCGGCGGGATAGAGCTGGTGCACCTTCGCCACCTCAGCGCGCCGCTCGCGCACGATTTCCACTCCGGCCGCGCCCGGGCCGATGTCGAGCTTTTCGACCCTCACGGTAACGCTCGCGACCCGCGGATAGGTCAGGATCTGCGCACCAATTCGTTCGGCCAGGGTTTCCACCAGCGCGATATGCTCCCGCCCTGCCACCATTCGGATCGAATCCTTGATCAGATCGTATGAGAAGACATCGCGCATATCCTCGGCGATGCGGTCGCTGCGATAGACTCTCGCCTCGATGTTGAAGCGTACGGTCTGGGGTTTGGCGCGTTCGTGGACGTAGCTGCCGATCCTGACCGGCAAATCGAAATCGCGCACGAAAATACGATCGGTCGCCGCGTCTTCTTTATGAGGATCGATTGAATATCCGCGCGCCGCCAACACACGATAATCGACCTTTGGCGCTGCCTCGCGATGTCGGCTGGGCGTTTCCGGCGGAATGAGCGAGCGCACCGCCGCAACGGCCTCAGGATCGATGCTGGCATTGCGGTCATGATCGACGCAGAGCGCCCGCCGAAAGCCCAACACGTCCGGCCCTAGCGGCAACAAGCGCGGGATGTCGGGCGTCTCAAGCGAGCCCGCCAGGCCGGCGATCAGGCCGCGGGCATGGGCCGTATCGACGAACAACGCGACCTCGGTGATGTCCAGATAATCAAGAAGGCGCGCGCCGGTCTTGCGGGCCGTGTCGAGCATCACGCCGGCAAAGCCGCTTTGCTCCATCACGGGTATCAACCTGTTGTCGGCGCCATCATCCGCAAACATGACGCCGATGAGCTTTGCCTTGCGAGCAAGCGGAGCCAGCGCCCGGATCAGTTCGTCACGCTGGCGATCAGGCGACAGCCCGACCTTGATATAGCTTGCGCCAGCCGCCGCCAGTGCCGCCGCGATGGCAGCGATCCGTTCGGCGTCTGCGGTCGCCTCGCCGACGACCGCACTTATGGGCCGCCGCCGGGCGACTGCCTCGACGGTTGCACGCACCGCCTCGGGCGTGACGGTGCCAAACCCCGCTCGCACCTCCTTGAGGTCAACGATATCGGCGCCGTGCCGCACGGCGATTTCGGCCTCTTGCGGGCCGGCGATGCTGGCCAGCATCACGGACATCTCATAAGGCTCCCGGACCAAGCAGCCGGTTCGCCACCAGGTAACCGGCGCGCGACCAGGATTCTTGAGGAATGCGGCGCGTGTCCGGCGCTCGCGCCAGCCAGGTGCCGGTGACCCGGTTCGATCTGCCCCCCGCCCGCGAGATAACGTGCTCAATCGGGAGGGGAATGATCGCGACGCCGTCCTGCTGCCGGGATCGATCTTGACCCGGACAGGCGCCGACGCGGTCCGGCAGGCTAATCCTGGAGGGGTGGCGCGTCCCGCCGCGGGTGACGCACAAGCGAGCGCCGCACGGCATCAGCGGTGTCTTGCGTCTGTCTAAAACAAAGACTGCCAATTTTGTTACTCCGATGAGGCTCGCAAGGGGCTCGCAACGCGCACCTTGCAGGAGGAGCGTTCGAGCAACACCCGTTTCGCGCCTGTCCTCTCTGCAACGAAGCTTGGGGCCGTAGTCCCAAACCTGGTAACCCAACGCCGCCCGGCCTCTAGGCGGGTTATAAAAGTCGCCGATCCTGAATCACCGCTTTTAGCCCCTCCTCCGGCAGAGGTTGGCTAAGGAATTCACGTTGTCACACTACTGCCGGCAAGCGGTGATTCAAGTTGGATTTTCCGATACTATGGGCGTAAGCAGTCGGTAGCCCGGCCCGCATTGAGCGCCCAAATGCGGCAGGGTGCCGCCCTCCCGGATTTTGCTTCCCAATCCGGGCCTACGGTTCGAGCAATAGGGCTTGGGAAGGCGGGAGCGAATACCTGGAGTGAAGCTTTGATCAGGTCAGTCATGACGGGCGGAATGATTTTGCTCCTGACCGCGATCCTCGCGGCGGCCGAGCCGCTCACAATCAAAATCGGATATGTGGGCCGTGCCGAGAAGAACGCAACCATCTCGCTCGTCGACTATCCCCCTGATAATGATGGTGTTGCAGGTGCGCGCCTGGCGCTCGAAGATAACAACACGACAGGGAAATTTCTCAACCAGCAGTTCCTGCTTGAGGAGGCGCGCGTCAAGGAGGGAACAGATCCGACCGACATCGTTCGCCAGTTGGCCGATCGCGGCATCTCGTTTTTCATTATCGATCTTCCCGCCGATATGCTGCTGAAAGCCGCCGACGCAGGACGCGGGCGCGGTCTCGTTTTCTTCAATGCGGGTGCGATCGATGACCGGTTGCGCGAGGAAGATTGCCGCGCTGACGTGATCCATACCGCGCCGACGCGTACCATGCTGGCCGACGGTCTCGCGCAATATCTGGTGTTCAAACGCTGGCTGCGATGGCTGCTGGTGGTCGGCTCGCACGAGCCGGACAGCCTGTTTGCCGACGCGCTGCGCCGCGCCGCCGGGCGGTTCGGGGCCAAGATCGCCGAGCAGCGCGTGTTCGAAGACACCGGAGGCGCACGTCGCACCGACAGCGGCCTCGTGCAAATACAGCGCCAGATCCCGTTGTTCACGCAAGGAGCTGCCGCCTATGACGTGCTGGTGGCGGCCGACGAAAGTGAGGTATTCGCCTCCTACCTGCCGTATCGAACACGCGATCCGCGTCCAGTTGCTGGATCGGCCGGGCTTGTGCCAAAGAGCTGGGATGCCGCTCATGACCAGTGGGGCGCGAGCCAGCTGCAGAACCGTTTCATGCAACTCTTCTCGCGACGAATGACCGCGCTCGACATGCAGGCCTGGTCAGCCGCCCGAATGATTGGCGAGGCCGCCGCACGGGTCGGGTCGGGCGATCCGCAGACCATACTCGCCTATATGAAGGGACCGGATTTTGCGCTCGCCGCATTCAAGGGACAAAAACTCACGCTGCGCGACTGGAACCTGCAGCTGCGGCAGCCTATTCTTCTCGCGGACGGCCGCACCATCGTCTCAGTGTCGCCTCAGGAAGGGTTTTTACATCAGTTCTCGGAACTCGATACCCTGGGCATTGATCGCCCTGAAACGAAATGCCGGCTCAAATAGCGATGAAAACACATCTGCGGGGTCGCGCCCGCGCTTGTCGCGGGCACACCCGTCTTACCCTGCCTCTCCTCCCCCGCATCGGCAGGACAGGGGGCAGCGCGGACGGCGACGACCATGATTCGGCCTAGGTTCGTCATCGCCCGAACGCACTCCGGCAAAGCGACGCGGCGATGCGCCATCGCCGGGGTTTGCGCCGTGTTCGTACTCGCTGGCGACGCAAAGGCCTATAAGGCCTACGTGTCGAACGAGAAAAGCAATACCATTTCCGTCATCGATACTGCCGAAAGGAAAGTGGTCGGCACCATCAAGGTCGGGCAGCGGCCGCGAGGCATCGCCATCACCAGGGATCAGAAATATGTCTTGGTGGCAGTGGGCGATGACGACACGATCCAGATGATCGATACCGCCAGCAACCGCATTGTCGACACGCTGCCTTCGGGCCCGGACCCGGAGCTGTTCACCGACGATCCGTCGGGTCGGCTCCTCTACGTGGCGAACGAGAACGACAACACGGTGACGATCATCGACATCGAGCGACGCGTGCGGCTTGGCGATGTCGAGGTCGGAGTCGAGCCGGAAGGGATGGGATTGAGTCCGGATGGCAAGATTTTGGTGAACACCTCCGAAACCACCAACATGGCGCATTTCATCGACACTGCCACGCGCCAGATCGTTGCCAATATCCTGGTCGATGCGCGGCCGCGCTTCGCCCAGTTCAAGAACGACGGCTCGGAGTTGTGGGTGTCGTCGGAGATCGGCGGCACGGTGAGCATCATCGATCCAGTCAAGCGCGTAGTGAAACGCAGGATCAATTTCGCCATTCCCGGCATGCGCCAGGAAGCCATTCAGCCGGTGGGCATCGCGATCACGCAGGATGGCAAGACCGGTTTCGTGGCGCTTGGTCCGGCCAATCGCATCGCCGTGATCGATGGCACCACCCACCAGGTGCAGAAGTATCTGCTGGTCGGCCAGCGCGTTTGGCATATGGCGTTTACGCCGGACGAGAAATATCTTCTCACTACGAATGGCGTCTCGAACGACGTGTCGGTCATCGATGTCGCAGCCCTCAAGGTGATTGATACAGTTCAGGTCGGCGAGCTGCCGTGGGGCGTGGCAATTTCGCAACGCTGACAAGGCGCGATTGCGCGGCCGAGGGCGGAAAGCACGCGATGAAAACTCTCAGGCTTTTGGTTTTGACGACCGCCATGCTCGGGGCCGCAATGCACCTTGCTGCGGCCGCTGATCCGCGTTATCCCGACTGGCCGTGCGTTCAGGCCAAAGTGCCGGAGCTCTCGATCGCGGCCGTGTGGGACGGCCCATCGACCGAACAGGCCCAGCAGGTCTGGCAGGACGATCCCACCATCGGCAACCTCGTCGCACGCCTGGCGGCGCGGCGCATTCCAATGGAGGAAGCACAAAAGAATATTGAGGATTTCCTTGCGGCTGCGGGCGCGGCAAAAGCCGAAAGGGGCGTGCTGCTTTTTGCGGGACTTTTCGAAACGCTCAACCATCAACGCAGCGAGGTCATGAACGGGCTCGAACGGCTGCAGCGACGCCAGAAGGAACTCGCCGACCGCATCAAAGCCGAGGTCGCGTCGTTGCGGGAATTGCAGGACAAATCCGAGCAGGATCAGGCCAAGATCGACGAACTCAACAGCGGGATCGAGTGGAGCACGCGCATTTACGACGATCGGCGCAAATCGGTTAGCTACGCCTGTGAGGTGCCTGTCATTATCGAACGCCGGCTGTTTGCACTCGGCCGCACGATCCGGCAGGGCCTGGAGTAGAGCCAGGAACTCGTGGGCGGTTGTTGCGGTCGCGGACGTCCCTGCGGCGTTGGCGTTTTTGCCCATGTCTGTGTTTTGGCCTCGGCTGGAGGTGGGCCGGTCCGCCAACTCACGCGTCTGCCGCGGGTGCATCAGCCTCCGTCCACTTTGATCCGGCCACAGCGGCAGGGCCTACGTCGAGCGGAGGCGGTGGCGACTTTTGAGGAGTTGCAAGACCGCAACGTCGTCCGATCGGCTGCTGGGCTTATCTTCAGAGATCTGTGGGGGATGCCCTCTCGGTGCCGGTCCAAGCGGCAATCCGCTCGCGTGCGGTTGAGTCGATCGCCGAGCAAGTTTCGTCTCGCCGGAACCTCAGTCCGCAGCAGCCGGTGCCGGCCGCGCGTCGGCGACTGGCAACAGCGCCTCAGACCATCCGTCGGTGCCCTCGGGATACCACCCGACATTGGTATAACCCATGGCGAGGATGCGCTTGGCCGCGTTCCACGACATCCAACAGTCGCGGAGACAGTAAATTACCAGGAGTTTTGTGCGGTCGCCGCCGGTGACACGCTCAAGGTTTTGACGCAGATAAGCTTCAGTGACGGGCGCAAGTTCGCCGTACCCGGTATCCGGGAGCCAGATGCTCCCCGGGATATCCGATCTCGGACGGTCGCGCCAGACCGTGCCAGGCGGCAGATTGGGGGGCCGCGGCGCGCGCGGCATCACGTCAACGAAAATCGCAGTTTTGTCCTGCCACAGCGCCTCGGCCTGCGCGGTCGTCAAAACGCGAGCACCGGCAAGTGTTGCCGGAGTGGGCGCGCGATAATTGGTGTTGCGATAGCCCGCAGGCTCTGGCGTCGTCTCATCGCCGCGAACGCCGGGGCATAAAAACGCCGCCAGTCCCAGGATCACCGTCAAGATAGCGCAAGATCTTATCATTTCGCCGGTGCGTCGGGAGGGATGAGTTGATCGTTTTCGTCCAGCAAGGGTACGCCAAAGCCGATCAGCAGCCGGTTTAACTCAGCCCGGTTCTCGGCAATCAGGCGATTGAGCAGCCGCTTCCAATTCTGGTCCGTCGGGCGAACTCCCATGCCGATGCGAAATACCAGCGGTGGACCGCCGGATTCCTTAAGCAGCGGTGTGACGCGCATCGGCGGACCCGCCTGCTTCGCGTAGTAACCGGCCATCGGTCCCCACAGGACGCCGATGTCGATCTCACCGCTTGCGAGGTCCCGCAACATTGCCGAGGCCGAGGAATCCACGCGGGTATCGACGACCAGCGGATAGGGCTTGGCTCTGCGCATCAGGCCATCGGCGGCGAGATAGGTTGCCGGCGGCGTGCCGGCAACGATGCCGACGCGCTTGTCCCTAAGCCGCGGGTCGGAAAGTGTATCAATGTCGTCGAGCCCGGAGTTCGGCTTGATGACCAGTGCATACGCAGTCCGATAGTATGGATTGGTGCTCTGTACCAGTTCGTCGCCTTGCGGAAACCCCGGGATCAGGTCGCAGCGATGGGCGCCAAGCGTGTTGCGCACGAACCCGGTCGCCTGCGGATACCAAGCATAAGCAAGCGTCTTGTGGAGCTTCTCAGCCAGCATTTCCGCGATCCTGTTCTCAAATCCTTCACCTTTGTCATTCGAGAACGGGAGGTTGTTGGGATCGGCGCAAACCCTCAGCACCTTCGGATCGATGAGTTCAAGCTCCGCATTGATCCCTGCTCCTTGGGCGCGCGGCCGCTCGCTCGCGGCAACCACCAAGCCCGCGCAAACCATCGCCCCGGCCAGCATTGCGGGGACGGATTTCGCCGTCATTGCCATCGGCGCTCCTTAATCGAATCGATCTCCCAATCAATCGACTCGAATTTTTTAACTTTTAAGGCTTGAAGCCCATGCAGGCATCTTCAGCCTTGGCAAAAGCCTCCGGCCTGTCGTCGTGCTTGTCGGGCCGTACGCGCCCGACCGCGTCATTGGCGCGAGCGCGCAAGTAAACATAGATATCGTCAATGTAGCACATCACATTCCGATTAGCGCCGAACGCCGGCATGACGTTGTCTTGCGAGGTGGTGACGTTTTTGCGGCCGCTCGCGACAATGCCGAGAAAGTCGGAATAGCTGATCCGTTTAAGCGAATCCTTCAACGCCGGCGCAAAACTCGATCCGTCTCCGGCGGGACCGTGACAGACGTGGCACTCCGAGTGATAACGACGAAATCCCGAATAGGTGTACCAGTCGACCGCGCCATCCTCTTGCACTTTGTAGGTCGGATTGCCGTTCTTGTCGAAATACTTGCCATCCTCGGAACTCGCCGCGGTCGGATCGCCCGAACCGTCAGCATATGTGGCGCCAGTCCCACAAACCAGCGTCAACGCGGTCAGCCCTACCGCAACAACGCGAATTTCCACCAGGCGTTTCCTCCAGGGCGATTGTGGCTGCGACCGCTCAACGACCTGCCGGCGCGACTCGGGGCGCGCGCCGGCAGCCGTTGTTATCCTCAGGGCAGCGCAAACACGGTGAGCTGGCCGCCAAGTGCGGTATAGTTGCTCAAGGCCGCGTAGCCGCCCACCGCACCTAAGCCGTCCGTTGGGTTGGTAAGCCCGGCTGCAAGGCCGATGCCGGCCCAGCCGCCGACGCCGGAGAGCACCGCCACGTACTGCTTGCCCCGATGCTCGTAGGTCATCACGTTGCCGATGATGCCGGACGGCGTCTTGAACTTGTAAAGCTCCTTGCCGGTCTTGGCGTCAACGGCCTTCAGATAGCCTTCCAGCGTGCCATAGAACACCACGCCGCCAGCGGTCGACAGCGCGCCGGACCACACCGAGAACTGCTCTTTGTTCGACCACACGATCTTGCCGGTCTTGCCGTCCCAGGCAATGAAATTGCCCATGTTGGTCTCGCCTTGCGGCGGATACATCGACAGCGTCGCCCCCACATAGGGCTGGCCCGCCGTGTAGCTCACCTTGAACGGCTCGTAATCCATGCACACGTGGTTGGTCGGCACATAGAACAGTTGGGTGTCCGGCGAGTAGGTCGCCGGCTGCTCGTCCTTGCTGCCAAGGGCGGCAGGGCAAATGCCCTTACTATTGTGATCTTCGCCGTTCTGATCTGTCGAGTACTGCGCCACAACCCTCGGACGGCCGTAATTGGGCGACGATTTGTCCATATCGACGCCGGTGGTCCAATTGACCTTCGGGTCGAATTTCTCCGCCACCAGAAGCTCGCCACTGTCGCGGTCGAGGGTATACCCCAAGCCGTTGCGGTCGAAGTGGGTTAGCAATTTTCGCGCCCGACCGCCGATCTGTTGATCGGTGAGGATCATCTCGTTGATGCCGTCGTAGTCCCACTCATCGTGGGGCGTCATCTGGTACACCCACTTGGCAACGCCCGTATCGGGGCTTCTGGCGAAGATGCTCATTGACCATTTGTTGTCGCCGGGTCGCTGCTTGGGGTTCCACGTCGACGGATTGCCGGAGCCGTAATACACAAGGTCAAGCGACGGATCGTACGCCAGCCAGCCCCACGTACAGCCGCCGCCGATCTTCCATTGGTCGCCTTGCCAGGTCGCCAAGCTGGAATCTTTTCCAACCGGCTTTCCGAGCGACGTGGTCTTTGCCGGATCAAACAATATCTGGTCGTCAGGCCCCTCCGAGTAGGCTCGCCACGCCTGCCTGCCCGTCTTTATGTCGTACGCGGTGACGTGGCACTGCACGCCGAACTCTCCGCCCGAAATGCCGACAAGCACCTTGTCCTTGACCACCAGAGGCGCGGAGGTCCCGGTTCCGCCCTTGCCCGGATCGCCGTCCTTGGCCGACCATTCAACCTTGCCGGTCTTCGCATCGAGCGCAACGAGGGTGGTGTCAGCCTGATGCAGAAAGATTTTGCCATCTCCATAGGACAAGCCGCGGTTGACGGTGTCGCAGCACATCACCGGGATGACGCTCGGATCCTGCTTGGGCTCATACTTCCAAAGGATCTTGCCATCGTTGTTGAGGTCGAGCGCGAACACATTGTTCGGAAACGGCGTGTGCACATACATCACGTCGCCGACCACCAGCGGCGCACCCTCGTGGCCGCGCAAGACACCGGTGGAAAACGTCCACGCCACCTGCAGCTTACCGACGTTGGCGGCGGTGATCTGCTTGAGCGTCGAATGCCGCGTGTTGGCATAGTTTCCTGTCGGCATGACCCACTGCTTGGCGTCCTGCGACAGCTTGCTCAGTTCTTCGTTGGCGTAGACGGAACCGGCGGCCAACATCGCCGTCGTAGTCAGTGCAGTACCGATGAGAAATTTTCGCATCCCATTCCTCCCTCTGAGGTTACCGAGAGGGTGTTCCGATGCGGGCAACCCCACATGTGCCCGATCTCGGCACCAACCCTTGCCTTGGGAAGCATCTCCGGCAGCGTGTCACGGCCTGCGGGGTGCGAGGACCATTTTTCTCTCGGACTCGCATGACCTACGAAAGAAACGCCGACACTCCCGAACCAGCCGACGTCCTTGAAGCCGGAAACTATTACCGATACTATGCCCGCAGTTTTGGGGGCGCAACAGAAAATGACGCCGGCGGTTGACGGCGACTGCGCCCATTTGCTTCACAAATCGTCACGATATCGCCTTAATGTCGATCCGATGCGGATTTGGAATGAGGACCGTCGACCATTTCACCATCTGCGGTGGCGCGTGCGCAACGGCCGTGTCTCGCAGCAAACATACAGGTCGCTTGCGCAGGTGCGTCCGTGCTCTCGTGAAAGAGTTCGCGCTCGCCATCGTGGTGCTGTTTGGATTGATTTGTCTTGCTCGCCCACAAGCGCCCGGCACGGCGCTTGAGATTACCCAAATAGCTGCCGGGGTTTTCGTACACTTTGGCGTCAATGAATTGATGACCGCCGAGAATGAAGGCGCCATTGCCAATGTCGGTTTCGTCGTCGGCGATGAGGCGGTCGCGGTGATCGATACCGGCGGCAGCGTGCGCGAGGGCGGCCGGCTACGCGCTGCGATCCGCGCCGTCACGGGAAAACCGATCCGCTACGTGATCAACACCCATGCGCATCCGGATCATGCGTTCGGCAATGCCGCCTTCGCCCAGGAGGGTGCGCTGTTCGTGGGCCACCGCAATTTGCCGCGTGCGCTTGCGGTGCGTGGGCCGTTCTACCTTAATGCATTCCGGCGCACCATGGGAGACGTCCTCGATAACGTGGAGCTTATTGCCCCGCAGCACCAGATCGCCGGTGAGGAGAATCTCGATCTCGGCAATCGCGTCCTCAGGCTTCAGGCCTGGCCAGTTGCTCATACGGATAACGACCTCACGGTTCTGGACGAGGCGACGCAAACGCTGTTTACCGGCGATCTCGTGTTTTTGCGGCATATTCCGGTCGTTGACGGCAGCCTGCCGGGCTGGCTGGCGGCGCTCGCGCCACTTGCCCGCATTCCGGCTAAGCGTGCGATCCCTGGGCATGGACCGGCGGCCGCATGGCCGGCGGCGCTTGACGACGAACGCCGGTACCTCGAACGTCTGGCGGCGGACTGCCGCGCGCTGATCGCGCGCGGGACGCCGCTTGCAGCCGCAGCGGCAACCGCCGGTCTCTCGGAAAAATCACGCTGGGAGCTGTTTGAGGAGTATAATGCCCGCAATGCGACGGCAGCTTTCGCCGAATTGGAATGGGAGTGACTCATGACGGGCGGTGCGATGCACATAAGCGGGCTGCGATCAAAGGTGCGACAAGGCCTGCAGGCCCTTAAGGTTGCCGCAATCGCTGTGGCGGTCGGCGGCGGCTTGCACAGCGCGGTGTTCGCCGCCGAGCAAGCGGACCCTTGGCCGGAGCTCGCCCGCGATATTTTCAACGGGCGCAATCTTCAGGACGGCGTCTCCCTGATCGGAATCGAGATGCCTTATCGTGCAGAGGACGCCGCGATCGTTCCGGTCACGCTGCGTACGACACTGCCGCCCGGCGATGCTCGCACCGTCAAGGCGATCACTCTCGTCATCGACCAAAACCCGGCACCGGTCGCGGCGACCTTCCAGATCGGCGCCGGCGTGACCATGATCTCGACGCGCGTGCGCGTCGATTCCTACACCAATGTGCATGCAGTCGCCGAGCTGAGCGATGGTCAGCTTTACGCTTCTGCGGTGTTCGTGAAAGCTTCCGGAGGCTGCTCGGCGCCCGCCGCAAAGAACGCGGATGAGGCCAGCGCCAACTTGGGGCAGATGCGGTTTCGGCAGTTCGCCAGACCCGCCGACGGACCGGTGAGCGGCCCACGCGAAGCGCAGATCATGATTCGCCATCCCAACAATTCCGGCCTGCAGCGCGATCAGGTGACGTTGCTGTACGTCCCGGCGTTTTTTGTAAGGGAATTGCGCGTGTGGCAAGGCGACGACCTGGTGCTGTCAATGGACGGCGGGATTTCGATCTCCGAGGACCCCAATATCCGGTTCAACTACCTGCCCAACGGGGCGACACGCTTCCGCGCCGAGGCGGTCGATACGGACGGCCATGTATTCAAAGGCGAGTGGCCCATCGCGGCGATGTGACGGTCGGCAGCGCCGGGTTGTCCCGGTCATCGACGTTTTCTCGCCGAACCCGCGCCAGGAAGGCGCGCGGCCGCGACAAGCGCCGGCATCGCCAAGCGCAGCAGGGTCTGACCGAATTCCGGCTAGAAGCAGCGCACTTCGGCTTCGGCCTGAGCGCGGCGCAGTTCATCGACCGCCGCCCTGGCATATTCAGTCGAGCGGAATTGAGTGCCGAGCGCCCCCGGCACCTGGACCATCCTGAGCACCGTTTCGGCAGTGACGTAGCGTTCATACGGCAAAAGGGTGGCGATCACGTCGATCGAGCAAGCGCACTGCTCCAGGGCGCGCCGCGTTTCGCCATTGGCCTTCATGCAGCCGAACACGTAGTCGGCTCGTGCGGTGGTCGGATAATCGTTAAGGTCGTCGGCGCGCGCGGTCGAATGCGCGGCGACGGCGCATAGTGCGGCCCCGAGGCCGAAGATTGTTGCGGCGACTCCCATCAAACCCTCCCGATGGCGACTGTCGGCGCAAGCCGGCAGTTAAAACCGGTCCGTCCGAACGACGCAACCCAAGCCGTACCGGTCGGCACGTTGAAGCAATCGCCAATGCTTCCAGTCGATCTGGTGAGCCTTGCCGACGACCCGCTTTCGCGCACCGCGACCCGGCCGGCCTGCACACCTTTGCGGGCACCCTTCTCGGCCCGCACCATCTCGCCAGTCTTAAAGCCGTGAACCGAGCCCATGCAATAGCCGCATGGGAAATCGTACTTATCCGACTTCGTCGGACAGTAGGAGCCGCGCGCCGCCGTGATTGCGAGCGTCGCAACCTCCCAACCGACGAGCGTTCCCGCGCTGCCCGATCGCGCAGGGCCGGGATGCTCACAACGGCAGTTGGTCCGGGTCCCTCGAGGTTGCGCGCCGATCGATTGCACAATGTAGGGCCGTGCCGCCATCGCGCACAGACCCTCCTTGCCGGACGAATTGGCAGCGCCGTTGCTCGCACAAGCTCCGGTCGCCCTCCTCCGCAAACCCACGCTCTCGGTCATGTATGCCTCTTGGGCGTCGTTAACATGGCCCTTGACAGCGATCGCCGCCGGTATCGCGGCGCCGGGATTGAAAAGGTGCGATCGGGATACGCTCTGCGGCGAGCCGACTGCAACGGGCACAGCACCAGGCGCCGAGCCCTGTGAAGAAACCCGGCGGGCCAGGAGTCTCGCTTTCGAGAGCACACCACTCATTGCCTTTCCACCGACGAAGGCAAAAAAATCTCTCCCTGCCCGAGCGTCGCCATGTCGCCGACGAACCGTCGCAGAGGCCGACCCAGGAGCTTGGCGGCGCGCGCACTGTAACCATCGATGAAAGCCGCCATCAGCCTGGTGGCAATGAGATCGTGCACGCCGCAGTCGATGAACGTCGGCGACAGGCTGGCGGCCCCGGTGCCCAGCACGATCGTTCCCCGCTTCATCAAGTAGCCGGGCAGCGCCCCGCTGCGGCCCACTACCACCAGGGTGCCGGCGATCATGCGGCTGCCGGCATAAACGCCGGCGTCGCCCTCTACGACGATCGTGCCGCGGCGCATGCGGTCGCCGGCGCGCTCGCCGGCTGAGCCGCGCACGTGTACGATGCCGCCGCGCATTCCGGCGCCCTCGCCCGCGAACGGTCCGCCCAGGCGGTCACCGGCGTCGCCAAAAATCTCGAACGTGCCTCCTTTCATACCGGATGCAGCCCATGGACCAACGCTGCCATGGACCGTCAGGCGCCCGCCTGTCATCAGGCGACCGGCCCGGCTGCCGATGTCACCCTCAACCGCGATCTCGCCGCCCGTCATCTGCTGGCCGATTTGGTCAAGGCGATCGCAGGCCCCCTCGATCCGGACTTGCGCGACATCGCCCATGCCGAGGCGGAAGATGTCCGCTACCAGTACGCGCCTGCGCGTCGTCTGCAACTCGATCCGTTCGATCTGCGCTGCCGTCATACCGGCAAGCTTGTGGGGCACCAGCGGCGCGAGATCAAGGCGCTGGTCGGGCGGTGCGC
The DNA here is from genome assembly GCA_030037185.1 of Xanthobacteraceae bacterium. The sequence continues at coordinate 18,250 of JASHRR010000440.1, forward strand.
GCATGGTCAGGACCAGCGGCTTCACGGCGTCAGATCCCGCAGATGGTACTTCTGCGTTTTAACGATTAGACTAACCATCCACCAACCTCCGCCAACGTACATCGACCTACAAGAAACGCTTGCAATAAGCGGATAACTTGGCCATACGTGAGTTGAGGTGCTATCCACGAACGTACACCGACGCACACCGCAAGCGTTGATAGGACGTGATTAGAAACTTAGTAGAGGATTGCATAGCCAGGTCCATCAACAGGCTCACCGAGCGCACCATCAAGTCCGTCAAACCGGGCCTCTATCCTGATGGTGGCGGCCTGTACCTGCAAGTTACCGAAGGTAGCGACGACAGCCTCCGGCACTCGTGGTTGTTCCGGTTCGGCACGGCCGACGCGGAGAGGGAAGCCAATCCGAGCCTAGGAAAAGAGCGCCGTATGGGCCTTGGCGCCTATCCGCAGGTCGGCCTCGCGGATGCCCGCCAACGGGCAACAGAAGCCCGCAGGCTGCGGGAGATGGGTGTGGACCCGATCACGCAGCGTGACACCCAAAAGGCTGCGCAGGTGGCTGCAGCCATCAAGGTGGCCACCTTCGACCAATGCGTTGCGGGCTATGCCGCTGACCATGGCGGGGGATGGGTCGCAAAGTACGCTCACGACTGGGCACGCTCACTTGAAATCCATGTGTCGCCGGTGTTCGGGAAGCTGCCTGTCGGCATGGTCGAGACGGCGCATGTCTTGAAGGTGCTGCGCCCTATGTGGCGCACAAAGCCTGTGCTGGCGGCGGTGCTGAGAGAGCGCATTGAGTCGGTGTTGGACTACGCGATTGCCAGCAAATATCGCTGCGCCCCCAACCCGGCGAGGCTGAAGGGGCATCTTGCCCACATCCTCGGTAAGCAGGACCACATCGCCAAGCATCACCCCGCAATGCCCTATCAGGAAGTCGCCGGCCTTGTTGCCGAACTCCGCGCCCGTGACGACCGCGATGCGCGATGCCTTGAATTGCTCATCCTCACCGCCGTCCGGTGTGATGCCGCCTGTCGGGCGCAAGCCGAGGAATTCGATCTGGTCAACAAGATTTGGACTGTTCCGCCCCAACGCTTGAAGCGCAAGGGGAAGCGCAAAGGTCTGCCGTTCCGAGTGCCGTTGAGTGACGCTGCCGTCCGGGTAATTGAGCGCACCGGCATCAAGTCAGGGCGGCTGTTTCCGGGTGCCGATCATAAGACGCTGGGGTGGGCTCATGGCCGTGCGGACGTCACGGTTCACGGATTCCGGACATCATTCAGAACCTGGGCAGGTGAGCAGACGTCCTACGCTCTGGATGTGGTCGAGACCGCGATGCAACACGTGGTCGCCGACCCCACCGAAGAGGCGTATGCACGCAGCGACCTTCTCCTCAAGCGTGCTCCGTTAATGCAGGCATGGTCGGACTGTATCAGCAGACCCGCGGCGACCGGTGACACGGTCGTACCGTTGCAGAGAAAGGCATAACCCGATGGTGTATACCCTTGTGGTAATCGTCTTCGGCCCGACTGGAACCCCGCGGTCACAACAGTGCCGGGCTTCACCAGCGATTACGCCTGCTTCGAGGCGCAAACTCATCTAGCCGAAAGCAACGCCATCCGGTCCAAGCAGGGCAAAGCCGAGCAGAAGCCGGCGAAGATGGGTGCGTTGGCGAAGCCGACCACGCCTACCTACTACATCGACGCGGAGTGCGTAGGAGTGAAGTAGAAATTCCGGGGTAACCCGGTCCAGAGACCCACCGCATAGTGCGGAGGGCGGGACGCCAAGCCGAGGGAAAGTCGGCCTGACGCCCCCTAACCACCAGCAACCCTGAAAGGGAGGGTTACTAATCGCTGTTTCCGAGACTACCACCCCCACCGCCGCGTTCCAAATAGGCGACGTAACGGCCGGGCGGACCCGCAGCTGCGGCGCTTGGCATCTCCTCGACCAGGTTACACGCCATCCAAGCCGGGTCGATGGTGGCGCTATGCTTGTTCTCCGGCCTGTTCATTTCATTCGGTGCTGGATTGATTTGGGGCCGTAGAACCTAGCCTTATCGAGTTGGCGGGCGGGCTAGGCTGATCCCCGAACGCGCAGTCTGCACACTGCGCTGCCCGTCGCCTCCCTCCATTTGTGCAGTATGGCTCGTGCAGGAGCGACGATGTCCCTGGAAGACGACACTCCTACGCAGAGTGAGGAGGCATAACACGAATTTATCCAGCGAGCAAAAGGAACGCTCCCGGAGAAAATTACAGCGGATGAGCTAGACGCGCTGAATGAAGGCCTACGCTTCCTTTTTACCACACTGCGTGCAGCTCGCAGGTTTCAGCAGCAGCGGGGAGGTAATGACCGCCAGTGGGTTAAGACTGCCCTATACGCAGTCTGGAATTTCGTCACCCTATTCAAGCAGCCATACTTGCACCTGGACATACCTTTTGAGAAGCTGACTGATGTCCTCAATGCACTCGACGTTGGGCACATTGCCCCC